>CBFHGY010000042.1:0-19026 GCA_965655465.1 Bacteroidia bacterium
ATACGGAAAAATTTAGAGCATTGCGTGCCGAATGGACACCCAGCAGCATCGATTACCTATTGCCTTTTGAAGCGCAAAAAATCCCCTACAAAATAGCCGTTCAAAACCGCTATTATTGGCTCCCATTAATCCTGTTTCCACAGGAAATAGATAGCAGTAATGCGAAAAATCCCCTTCCAACTGCGAAAGATCTCAATGACCAATCTCGAGAAAAATCTTGGCTAGAATCTGAAAACCCAAATTTAGAATTGCTTAAACGCGATCCACAAAAACACATCTGGTTTGCCGCGTTGCGTAAAAACAAAGCAAAAGGATTTTATGCGCTTGCCGAGGTCCTGAGCATGGAGGAAGTAATTCAGTGGACCAATACCTATAATTTGCAGAGTTTGAGTGAGAGTCAAATCCAAGGCTTGCAACAATTTATTCGGCAAGAATTTGGAATAGCCTTTGCTTTTAAACTAAACCACCACCTTAAACACCGGCTTTTACTCATAGAGAAACCGCAAACCCGATTGGATATTTCAATTATCCTGATTGAGGAAATCTACCTTCGTTTGGGGGGCATGAATCTGCTACAGGCACAGCGCTTACTCAATCTCATAAGGTCAATATTCTCATTAGAAAAATTGGAATTTACCCGTCTCCAGGAATTCTTTAACGCCCAACTGTCGCCTGCCACCTTAAGTCCAAATAACAAACCCGAATTTCAAGTAAATTGGGAAGATTTAGAGCGACCACCAGAATTAGGAACCTGGTTTCAAACGTATATTTACGAGCGGCCTTTCCTAAATAAGGAAACCTTGTTTTATAATCTACAATCCTGGGCAAAAGAACGTTTCCCGGAGGTGCAAGCCGTTGAATACCAGCCTATCATTCGAAAATGGTTAAATCAAGAATTGGAGATTCTGGCACGTGGTTTTCAAGATGCCATAAAATCACAAAACGTTCAAAATACCCCCATTCAATCTTGGCTACTCGAAAACCTAATTGTTTGGCTTACCCACCAAAAAGCACTACCCCTATTTGAAGAAATCCGGCAAAAAAGTCAGCTCGACTGGTTGGAAATTACCCGTACTTTAAACCCAAAATCGAGGCGTTATTTGGCCGAAAACACCCCGGAAATACATCCTGTACTGAAACAGTTTGCAAGAAGTCAGCAGATAATTATTGAAAAACAAGACAGCCCCGATGCCCAACATCCGATTACCGAAAAACCCGAAATAAGCGTTCCGCTGATTCCCAAATTACAAAATTGGCTCAATCCTTTCACTGAATTATCAGCTTGGTGGATGATGCAAGAACTCCTGGATTCTTTGCGAAAGCCAGACCAGCCACTTGCTCCTCATGGGTTCCTTTTAGAGTGGGAACAACTCAATATCACATTTCAGGATACACCCATAAATCAGCAATTACAAGAATTTCTGATGTCCCTCGTTTCGTGGGCATTGCCCCTAACATCCGACGAGGATGGAATGCTCTCTTTAGGGGAAATCGAAGCATCTTACTTTCAAAATTGGCTGCAAAATCAGGACCGTATACAAAGTTTGGACCTCAAGACGCTGCCCAATTGGGTATATCATGCCCTTTTTCATCAAGAAGGATGGATTCAACAATGGCGGGAACAATTCACCGACATCGTAAATAACTTAGAACAACGTAACTGGATCGCTCGCGGCCATGAAACCCATCGCGAAATTCAAACCAAGCACCTTTGGGTGGAGGCATTTAAACGTTTCATTTGGGAACTAAACTCGCCCATTAGCATCGCTGCAAATCAACAAGTACCTTATTGGTATTTTATGCTTCAGGCGCAATACGAGTCGCAACTTCAAAAAGAATCAGAATTACCCGAAAATCGGGAAGGTTTAAACGATAAAAAAACTCCAACCACCTCAGAAAACATCGGCATAATTGATTCTGAATCCCCCACAGATTCCCAAACAAATGCTTCCGAATCTACCCCAATTTTCGGAGTCCCAGACCCAAGAAAAGGCATACAAAACCGCGAATATCCATATACCTCATCTACGGAATTCAGCCTGCAACAGGCTGAGGTAGAACGCCTCGAAATTGAAAGATTGCGCATGACCCGTCATGTCTTTTGGGATGAAAACGAGGCTGCCTTAAATGCTCTTTGGGGAAATACCCGTACCCTTTTATTGCGACAGTGGAGTGAGCAATTAAAAAACGCCCTTCCTCAAGAAACCGAAGCCATCAATCGATGGCTCGAAGCTTGGTTAGAACCTATAGCTGGCGATACTACTGAATGGATTTTGCAACACAGTATTCAAAATCTCATGCAATGGTCTTTTGATGCTGGTTGGAGCTCGCATTCAAAGTTTGAAAGCGTAAAACGATTTGTATTACTCCTTGCGGACGAATCATTATTGGCTGAAATAAAGACATCAAGTGCATTAGACCTGTTGGATAAAAATCTACCAGTATCCTTTGTGGCATTAACCCAAAATGCCAATTCCGCACTAAGTGAAAAAATAACCCAACGCATTTTGCATATTTGGCAAGAGAAAATCCAAACGCAAATCGATATCAATACCCTTTTAAATAGCAACGGCGTTCACGTTTTCAGTACACCGATAAATCCAGGATTAACCTTAGAAGCTTCCCCAGTGAAAGCACAGGAAAACACCGCCATTAAACGCGATATCGAGAAGGGTGTTCGATTTAAAACTGCTTTCTGTGGGATGATGATGATCGCTCCTTTTTATGCCACTCTTTTTAAGCGGCTAAATCTGATGGAAGGCCAGCAATTCCTTTCTGAATCACACCAAATTACTGCGTACCAAGTACTGCTTTATATTGCAGAAATAGATTCCGAAACACCCGTTTTAGAGTTGCAGGATTTGATTCCCAGAATTATCACTGGAATTGCACCTGAAAGCGAACTTCATTTAGAAAAACCGTTACATGAAGACACCAAAACGGAGGCAAAGCGGTTCCTTACTGCAATTAAAATGCAGTGGCCGTTAATGGCCAATATGTCCTTAAGAGGTTTTATCGAATCCTTTTTAATGCGTGGAGGTTTGGCTTGGAAAGGTGCAGACGGTTCATGGAATATTGAAGTAGAGGGAATGGGGTCTGATATTATTATGAGCACCCTCCCATGGGGTTATGCGACCATGAAATTCCCTTGGACGGCGTACCTTATTTACACTATATGGAAGGCTCCATAATCAGGGAATCACCGCCCAAATTCATCCTTTGAGGATTTCTCCAATTGAGGTTCCCTTGGGCGCGTTCTTTATCTTCCGCAGCCCCTAATGCATCGCCAATACGAGCCTTTACAATCGACCTCAAGGTATAGGCTTGGCTGTAATTTCGTCTTAATGCGATGGCATCACTTAATGCAATAATTGCTGTTGCGGTATCACCTAAATACAACATGTTTTTGGCTAAATAAAAATGGTATTCCGGGATACTGTCGGCCAAGGCTCCTATTTCATTATAAACGGCATTGGCCTTTTCAAATTGAGACATCCCATCGTAAGCGCGTGCTTTATTCAATTTTAATGGGATGTTATCGGGCCTTTTTTGGAGTCCCTTTTCAGCAAAGGCTATGGCCATTGCACTTTCATCATTCATTAAATAATATTCAGAAATTGCGGCTAATACTTGAGGATCTTCGTTGGAATATAAGCGAGCATAATCTAAAACCAAGAGTACAGAATCCATGATGGGCATTTCCAAGAAATTTTTTCCTTTCAATAAATACGCTTCCCACCGTTTGGGATTCCGATTAATGACATAATTGCAATCTTTCACGCTTTCTATATATTTACTACTTTCAAAAAACGCACTCGCCCTTGTGAGCATTAAAATGTCTGAAGTATCGGAATGTTGAATGCATTTATTGAGAACATTTAGCGCTTCAAAAAATCTTTTTTGGGAAACCCATAATCTACCCAATTCGGCCATCGCTTCATAAGCAATCGCTGGTTCCACTTGAGCCGATTGAAAATCATTCTCTGCCATCCGCCATTCGCTGGTTTGCATATAACATCTACCACGCATTAAATACGATTTTCCATACATAGGGTCTGCTTCTATGGCTTTAGAAAAATAGCTAATGGCCGATTCTAATTGCTCAAAACGCATGTCAATAATTCCCAAATTAAAAAAAGCCAAGGCATAATGCGGGTCTATCTCCGTGATTTTCAAATAAGTCTCTTTAGCCTCTGCCAATTTTCCCGACTCGAATAACCGATTGCCCACTTTTAATAATGCATCTGGATTTTTTTGCCCACAAGATTGGACAAATGCAATAATTGTGAAGCATACCAAGAAAAAACCTGTAAATCTCATATTTCTTTTTGTGGGATAATTGTGGATATCTGCGATTTTATGTTATTTTTGACAATTATTCATCCCCTTTAAAGAATGAATCTCTCCCAAATATACAATATTATTAAACGTCGTCACAAATTGTGGATAAGCATTATATTGTGTATGGCTGTTTCGATAACTGCACAAAGTCAGTCAACTAATATCGACGAACCCATTTCACAAGCCGAGGATATCATTGAAGAAACTTCACAAGCCATTCAAAAAACCGAAGAAAGTGCTAAAAAACTTGAAGAACAAAAGCAAAAAGCCAGCAAGTTCAAAACGTTTTTAAAAGATTCCATACCCGCATATACAGATCAATTTGGCAATTATCTGAAAGAAGTCATTGAACGACAAAATAGATTTGATTACTTAGACGAAGTTCCTAAGAAAAAAACACCAATTATTCGGAGTCCGCTATTTCCCCAACGCATAGAAAACCTTCAAACCGCTTACCGGACCCCAGATATGAAAGAGTCTGAATGGACGGGTTTGGAACTTCCTCCTTTTAATCAACAACGACGCGATAAACGCTTTACGCGTGAGGTTTACGGCTTCCATACTTTCACTGATGGGAATAACTACGAACGTTACGACTTAAATGCACTCACCAGAATTGGCTATATTGGTTACTTAATTGATCCCGGAACAGGAGTAGCGAAGCGATTGCCAAATTGGGAAAAAACAAACCTACATAAACGCGCGGTTCAATACCAAATAGATATCGATTTGGTGGCACAATTATTAGATTCACAAAGTACCGCACGTTTTTTAAAAAACGAAAAAGCCTGGGCAATCTTTGCCGACAGTATTTTACATACCGTGGTTAAACACAACAGCGCCGGTATCGTAATTGATTTCTTTGGGGTTCAAAAAAAACAACAGAAATTATTTGTAGAATTCATACGTTTCATGCGTTATCGTTTGGGAGAAGTTTCTCCCCGATTACAATTAAGTATCTGCTTACCTCCTGTGGATCCAGACGATGCTTATTCCTCACAGGAAATGGCGACTATCGCCGATAGGGTATTGATCATGGCTATGGATTACCAGAATTACGACGGCTTTGTATGCGGACCTACATCCCCACTGGTATCTCAATCCCCTAAGTCACCGTCTATTGATGTAAGTTACAATACGTATATCAAAAGAGGGGTTAAAGCCAATAAAATAGTCTTGGTTTTGGGAATGTCCGGACAGCAATATGTAATGAAGGAAGCCCAAGCAACCACACAAAATGCAAAATTCCATTCCCTTATACCCTTTTCAACTTTTGAAGAAGATTACTGTGTGCGTTTCCGACCTCATGTCGAGGAACATACGGTACAGAAATATATAAGTTTTTCAAGTAACAATCAGTGGTTCATCACTTGGGGTGAAAACATCCAATCAGTTGCATTAAAAAGCGATTATGCCAATAATAAAAATTTAAAAGGCATTGGATTTTGGCAATTAGCAGGTGCAGTAAGTCCCACTTCCAAATTGTGGCCTTTGATTTTTCAAAAATTCAGCATACCCAACTCTGTTAAAGATCCCGAAATTATTGAGGATTTCGCCCAGCTTCCTGCGGATGCAAACATCGACTCTATTTTATCGGTAAATCAAGCCCTAATCATGACGGCTATAAACCTAAGCGACAACCCTTTCTTACCTGAAAAACCTAATGTAAATCAGTTGGCAAAAGCCCATGCCTATGGCTTTGAATACAAAAATCTCCTTAAAACTTTAGGCATGTTTTTTACGATCTTAACGATTTGTGCACTACTCGGCTTGGCCATTGCCATGTTCGATGAAAAAATACGGTTGTTGTTCTTTTACGATAACGTGTATTTGTTTATAATCCCTGCCGTTATGATTCTAATCACCCTTACCCTGCGCATGTTTGGTTTGATATTGAATAGCGGAATGGAATTCATTATTGGTGGTCTTTTTGGTCTAGCCGTACATTATATGTTCCAAAGCTATACCAAGAAAAAAGCGAATACCCATGAGAATACGCCTTAATCTGCGTTCCTTATTGGCACTTGCGCTTGGGGTTTTAGGCATGAACGCCTGCGTTTCAACGCGTTTCTCCCATAAATTTGTAGAACGTTATATCTCCGATTCAACTTGGCTTTATAAACTCAACTATGTTCCTGCGTGTTCCTTCACCCTCCAAGCTTCTAAGCGAGAAATTGACTTTCAGCAAAACAAAACAGGGCACTTTATTTACCGCCAAAGAGATATAGACGAATTTATTTTCACCCCTATCAGTACCGGCGTTTTGGTTCAACAGAAGCGCGATACGATGTGGATTCAATTTGCCGAAAAATCGAATTCCATCTTGCGTTTTGTACGTCAACCCAAGGAAGATGTGTATTATTTATTTCCCGATACCATTGTTGGAGAACGATTTGTAATCCGATACCAAGACCGACTTTGTATATCCGAAAAGAAACTTCCCGAAATCAAACTGAACGTTCAAGGTGTAGAGGTTAATAAAGTCAAGAAAAACCGTTTAATCCAAAAAGGCATAAAACCGGAAGACCTTAAATCCGAGGTAGGCTTTTATTAAAAGAGCTCTTTCAAATATTCGTAATTGGCTTTCTCAAATTCCACATGGGAATCCTTTAATTTACTTAAGTTGGTAAAGCCAATTTGCTCGTTCAACCAATAACACAACAATTCGCTTTTAATAAATAAATCTTGTGTTTTTCGGAAATCTAAGGTTTTTTCGAACGATTCAATAAAGCTTCCGAAAGTCGAAACTTTAGATTCAGAAGCCACCCTCAAGCAATTCATCGAAGACGTTTTAAAGGGCTCTGTAAAATCCTTCTGATTCTTCATTTCCGACAAAACACGCAAAGCCCAAAACTTGCTCGAAATCGTTAATAATGAAAAATCTCGCATCACGATATCCCTCAAACGCTCTTCGTTGCTGTATCGATAAGCGGGAATATATTGTCGCCAGCGGCTCAATTTTGTTTCCAGACTAGCCGATTCAAATACGGGTAAAAGATAGGGTTTCAACAAGGGGGGTAGAATCGTATCGAGTAATTCCATGGCAAATTGGGCATCGTCGGCACCGGAAGCTTCACCCGTCATAAACCCTTCAATTACCCGCATTTCTTCCGCACTATAGCGCCAGGACAATAAAGTAAATAATTGTTTGATAAAAATATCCCTGCTTTTTTGAAGCGATACATATAAGTAGTATTCCGATTCCGTTTCACCCCGCAGATCTGCAATACTCAAATCCAACCAAACCAGCGATTCTCCAATATTCATCAGCATCACATTGAATTTGGTTTGCATGCCAGCCAGCATATCTGCCGCATCCATATTGCCTTTAAACCGCCTTAAAACATCCGCTTTGAATAGTAAAGGGGCCGCATCCGTAATTTCAACGATGCTACTTATTTCCTCAATTTCTTTGGGAATTTCCCTAACGGCGGATAATTGACGTGCAAAATATGGGCTGTATAAGCGCCGGATGGCTTCATTGGCATCAATCACCGAATCCCCTGTACTTTGAAGGGGTATCTCAGAGGCCCTTCCCGGTGTTGATTCCATTTCAACACGTTGCTCAAAGGCAATGTCCTTCAAGTAATTCGATAACCTCAGTGTATATAATTTAGATACTGTAAGTACACGCGTAACCCAGAATGCAGAAACAACCGCAATAAGCATCACAATTAAAACCAAGAAATCCAAACTGTCGACCGCTGGATAGTTCTGCGAAATCACTAATACCACCAAAGCTGCCCCGATAGTGGCTAATTGGCTCACAATTCCTTCCAACGATGTTTGTAATCCCAGTTTTTCTTCGGGTTTTGCCACTTGCAGCATGATCCGATTCGCCGGAACCTCGACCGTTCTGCGAATCACACGCTCAAACCATTTGATGCTAATAATAAAAAAGATCAAGGAAGCCAAAGGCATATGACCTACGAAATGTAAAAATCCAATGCCCACCGAAATACTGAGCATTACTATAGCAAATACACGTAATGACTTCTGAGTACCCAATTGTCGGATAATATCGGCAGAAAACAAAGACCCCAACAATTCCCCTACTTTAACGATAGCAAAAAACACAGAAACCACCTCCGAATTCGACATATTATTGAGCTTGGCTATTGTTCGCACCGATATGATATAGGTAAAATCTACCCAGTAAATCATAGCAACTGAAATGCTTGTTGCAACGATTACCCATTTGAAAAATGGCAATTTCCACAGTGCTTTAAGCTCCACTTTATTTTGTAAGGAATAGGTGGATTGACTGCCCTTAATTTTAATAAATCCAATTACCGTTAAACGTATCAGTGGTAAAATCGCAAGACCTCCCACAAAAAACAAAGACGGTGCACTTCCCAAAAGGTCCACCCACAAAGGCGCAGAGATAAAGGCCAACATTGCTGCCAAAGTCTCTGCTATCCCCAATTTGGCTACCCACTTTTTTCCTTGAGTGACCCCGAGAACTTGAAAACAGCTTGTTGCAATATTTAGGGCGAAAACAGCACTAAACGGTATCACAAATGTAAAACTTGTAATTCCTACCCACCATTTCAATCTTGGCAGTTCGACATAGGTGTTCAACAGGTATAACACCAACAACCATATCGCAAAAATCGCTGTTAGAATATAATGGGCTTTTGCTGCACCATAATCCTTCTGTATCCATTGAAACCCTTTAATCAACAATACCCCGCCTAAGCCTGAAGCCAAATACGCATACGGGATATCTCGAATTTCAACGACAGAAAGCATCGACGCATAGGCCGCTACAAAAAAGAACGCACTTGCCAATCCTGTAAAAAAAGATTGCGCAAATAAGCGTTTCAACAACCAAACTTTTTGCGTTTCTAAATCACCGAAAAATCGAGTTCCTGAAAATGCCATTAGAATTTAAAATTCAATGCTATGTCAATGGTACGACCCGCTTGTGGAATCAAACTGCTTTGAGAACCTGCTGCGGAACGAATCCCGGGTGCAAAGTACAAGGCGTTCAGCAAATTCCTCCCGATAATTTGTATCGATGTTTGAGGTCTGAAATTGTAACGTAAAGTAGCATTTATCAATTGATAGCGAGGAATCACCTCCATCGTAGTTGCGTTGTTAATGGTAGTACCCAAACCGGTGTATTTATTACCCACAATATTGGTAGCTACATATACATACGCTTTCTTCTTAAAGAATGACCAACCCAAACCTGCATAAAAGGTAAAATCTGCAATTTGAGCCGTCTTTAAAGTGGAATCTCCCCCATCAAACGCTTGATCCAATAAGTGCAATCGAGAATGATTGTATGTGGCATTCATATTGAAATCTAAAGTGGATGTCATTTTCCATTTACCGACAAATTGTGTTCCGCTAACGCGCGTTTCGGAGTTTTCTAAATTCGCATATTGATCCTTGCCATCCACTTTTCGTGTCGTCAATAAGTTGCTGTATCGAGCATGATAAAACACGCTTTCTAAGGTTATTTTATTATTCAAAAAACCTTTAAAAATACTCAATTCTCCATTGCGTACTTTTTCTGGATCGAGGACATCCGGACGCACACGACTCACACTCGTTGAAAATTTCACAAAACTTGGGAACGCAAAAATTGCTTCAGAATAAATGGCCTTAAATACCCATGTTCCTGGATAATACACAAGGCTCGCACGCGGATTAAATTGGCTGTAACCCGCAGATTGACTTTCTGCCACTACGTTTTTATCCCAACGTCCTCCAAAAGAAACATTGATAAACTTCTGCGGGTTGCTATAGGAATAGTTCACAAATGCGCCCAAGTCAAACATGGCGGGACTATTTCCTCCAGGTTCAACTGCAACCGTTCCCCTTAGAATGGCATTGTTGCTTGTTGAGGTGGTCAAATAATTCGATTGGAAAATCCCGTTTCTCACCTCTGCACCGAAAAGAACATCATGCCGGTCATTGATTACATATTGGGCTCTAAATTCATCGCGAAATTGTTTGCATTGTTGGTAATAAGAAACCCTTCCCCATGCGGGATTTACCCCTCCTATAAAGTCTGCAAAGCCCAAATTACCCTGAGCAAAGCCCCTGAATGTGGTTAATCGAGAATCTACCCCGAAGTCAGAAATCCGATAATAAGCAGTATTGTAAAAAAACCATTTGTCTCCCAATTTCTTAGAATACCGGCTTGAAATAAATTGTTGTCGAGCTTCCCAATTAGTAAATAATGAGTTTACCGCAAAATATCGGTCCACATAATCGGGAGATGCGCCTTCGTTTCGTTCTGATAATTGGGCTTGTAGCACCAAATCCCCCAGCGTAACTTTAATCCCCAAATATTGGCCATTTGATTTATCGCTGAACTTAGTAGGATCTGCTGTTTTATCTATAAATCCAGAAATATTAGGGATTGTATGGTAAAATTGTTGATCTTTTTGTGAAATTTCGTCTAAAGCCAATTGGGTAGGAATGATTTTAGTAGAATCTGAATTATAGGAATAATATTTACCTGTCGGATCCCTGCGAGATAATAGACTATCCCAAAATCCACTATTCGATGTGGTTCTGGAGGTGGTCATTCTATTTAAATAATGATTTTCTCCAAAATCCGCCTCAGTCCATTTACCATCCCAATCACTATACGCACTTAAATCGTTTTCATCCGATGTATTATACTTGCCGAAAAGCTGCATTACAATACCATTTTTAAGTTTAACCGCACCGTCCATTTCAAGAGCTTGGGTATTAAAACTTCCGGCATTCACTCGGCCTTCAAGGGTATATTGCGTATGTTGGGTTTCCTCAAATGAATTTTTCTTACTTTCAAACAAATCCGCACCGTCTTTAGTGACCACGTTAATTACCCCCGAAAAGGCATTCGCACCGTATAAACTTGACGCTGGACCGTAAATCATCTCTACCCTTTTGATACTTTGAACGGGCAATTGTTTTCCGATATATGCAAATTGGGTATACATTTCATTGTCTTCAACTCCATCAAAAACAATCATGGTTTTATCATTCATATTTGCCGATCGGTAGCCTCTTTGATTAAAAGATTTATCAACCAAACCACTCGTTTTGGCAATATCAACTCCAGGCAAATCATCCAAAATTTCGTCCAGAGATTTATAACCCCGATTGCGTATATCTTCTGCCGTTAAAACCACTAATGTTGCAGGGGCCAATTCCAGTTTTTCTGCTTTTTTGGAAACCGACATGATCAAATTGGTCTTCATTTGTGCTCGAACATATTCCAATTGCCGTTTGAAACGAATGGGATCGTTAATTTCTGCCTCGTAATTGTCTTTACGCTCTAAAATATCTCGAATAGCTTGGTTTCCCAATTGAATGGAATCTATAGCCAGATAAGACTTCGATAAATAACTCAACGCTACAATCTTCGAAGCGGAGGAATACCCATTTGATTGGATACATGCATTAATTCCAATGATACACGCATCAAACCGCCCCAATTGGTATTCATCAATATGGCTGCGTAACTGCATATCGCAATTATTGGTTTCTTGCGCACTAAGGCTCCATATACGCAACAGCATTATGCTGAGAATCCATCCTTTTTTCATTTCACCAAACTATTAAAAAGTGCGTCTGCAGAAAGTAAACTAAATACCACCCTCTTATCTTCACTGAAAGAAATTATTCCTTGTTTTGAAGGAACCCATATAAATCCAAAAACCCATGCCTTATGAACGTCTAAACGCACCAATTCCGATGCATATCGATTCTCGATAAAATCCGACAACTTTACCAATTTAACCGTATTGTCGTAACTAGAGGTAATCAGAGCCGCCTCTCCGTTTAAGGAAGATACCCATTTCACCTCGGAAATTGAAGACAAATGAATCCTTGGGAAATCGCTCGTATTTTCAGCATAATGCAATTTATTGGTCGCGGTTTCTCCTAATATTAATTTTCCAGAATAGGTTCCTACCACATATTGGGATCCGTCTGGACTCATGCTTGCAGCAGTTGCAATACCTACCATTTGTACATCTGCAATGGGTTTCAATCCTAAATCTTTCAAGTCTTTAAACGTTTGAATGCGATTATCTTTTACCCAAACGCAAGATTTTGATTCTGCAACATCGAAAGCCGTTACATTCGTATATCGCTGAACTTTAGGACTTGTTTTCCAATCTTTAATTTGCAACAAACTACCTCCCCCACTTATGAATAACATGTTTCCAAATGCCTTTATTTTAGAACGCCCTAGAATGGGTCCCAATTGAGCAATGGTAGCATCTTCAACAAGTTTTTTGTCTTTTACTTTACACGTAACTAACTGTCCGTCGTTGTACAATAATACAATGCTGCCTTTTTCTGAAGGTACCAAATGTAACCCTGCTACGGGCTTATTCAATCGGTATTGAAAATAGGTAGCAAACTGATTGTTATTTAATTTCGACAGATGCAACACAAATTGATCATCGATGCTTGCCAATTCCAATTGTGATTCATCAAATGAAGCGATACGCACCGAAGCATTATGCACCGAAAGTTCGTTTTTATGATTCAATGCCTTATTCCAGTTTAAATACAGCGCATTCAATATGCTATTTTTTGACTCTGACCCGCTATATTGTTTATTTTGAACAAACGCTTCCTTCGCCAACGAATTGCTTTGTTCAAAATCACTTTGAGCAAATTTCGATACCGAAGCCAATGCTTTGGCATTGGCTTCGGAAAGCAGCCTTAAACGTTCGGCTTTAAACCTTTCCGACTTGGCCTCTTCCATGGCTACCACCGCAATACCTCTAGCCGAATCTGCCAATTTACGTTCAAATTGGGCTTGAGATTCTGAAAGTACCGCCCTTTCTCGTTGTTGTTCCGCAATTGCCTTAGCTCTCAATGCTTCTTCTGCACTACGTTTGGCTTCTTCTGCACTTAATTTCGCTTCTGTAACAGCCTCTTTTAATCGCGCCTCTTTGTTAACCAATTCACCATTAACGATGTTCAATTCTTCTGATTTCTTTTCGGCCTTTACGCGTTCTACTTTAGCCTCTTCTTTGGCAACATCTGCTTTCTTTTTCTGGGTATTCGCCCAAAACGCCAAGCCAATTGCCACCATTGCAATAGATCCAACGGTAATGGTAAAAATCCGAGCGCGCTTCAATCGGCTCTTTTGTTGGAATTCTTTATATTCCTCTTCTTTGCGCTGTTGATCTATGGAATAATCCAAAAACAACATCGTGCGTTCAAAATCTTTATTAATACGGCCAGCCCAAAGTGCGTTGGGTTTATTGTCGTTTTTCCATTTAATGGCCAAGGACAATTCTGGATTTCTCCATAAACCTCCCTTGCGTTGCTCGTATTGTTCTGCCGCCTCGGTCAAGCGTTCGTACATTTGAATACTCTCACTCTCCTCATCAACCCATATCACCAAACGCGACCATACACGCATTAAACTTTCATGAGAAATATCCAAAATATGATCCTCATTCAATTCAACACCAACATCAGGGGTTAAAAATCCACGACCTTGCTGCCTAAAAACCTCGGTTACCACCCGAACCTGTTCAAAACTAGATTCCGTGAGCTGCATAATCTCTCGAACCTTGGTAGGTCGTCGTGTACCCCGATTGTTTTTTCCGCGATCGGTTAAGGCCTTAAATATTTGCTTACAGCGCTCTTGATATTCATTATTTTCAGTTTGAGGAAGCTCTTCAAAAGCCTCTTCTGCATGTTGCGACAAAGCTCCCTTCAAGGTTCCAATAGCTTCGTAATCTTCAACATCAATTGCTTGTTGTATTCCCTTTTGCTTCCAATAATCCCAAACCCGCATCAGAGCGTGTTGTAAAATCGGCAACTGATCTGGATTGTCTCCCAAATCATTCAAAACCCGGTTTACCAAAGCATTGCTAATTTGAGCACCACCTACAGAAACGGGACCTGTAATTACCTGTCGTATTTGCTCCCGAGACATCCTTGGAACCAAATAATGTCCATCGTTTATGGCTTCCGGCAATCCTTTAAACAAGGTACATTCTCCCAAGAAATCGCTACGCATGGTAAACACAATAAAAATAGGCAATTCCTTTTGCGAGGCCGCCCGGAGCAATAAGTTTACAAATGCAACCGAATCGCTGTATCCTTCTTTCTTGGTTTTTTCGAATTCTGAAAAACGAAAAAGTTCTTCAAACTGGTCTATTAGCAGCAAAAGGTTATCGCCTTTTGACTTTACATTTTGCAAATAAAAATCGAGTAATCCGCGATCGCTTCTGCGCAATCCTGTTTCGATAACATCGGAATAATCCACGTTATCCAAACCCAATTCAGCCAAATAATCGTAATTGGCAATGCTTAGGGCTTGAGCCATATTTCCCATTGGATTTACGCCCGGTCTAAAGGAAACCGTTTGCCAATTTGAACCCGATTGCGCCATAAATCCCCCATACAAAGAGGGCAATAAACCCGATTTTACCAAGGAGGATTTACCACTTCCCGAAGTACCTATTACGGCCAAGAACCGATTCCGGCGCAATTTGGAAATCAAATCGTCTACCTGCTCTTCTCTTCCAAAAAAGAGTATGTGTTCCTCTTCCTCAAACGAGCGCAAACCCGGAAATGGGTTGCTAATTTGATAGGTATTAATTATTTGTTGTTCCAGTTTTGAATCCATACGGCAAGGTCTAATTTGGGAAATTCTGTATTAAAATCAAATAATGCGTATTCCGAATTGTGCAATTGCTCCATCCAATCTACCCGTTTGGGTCCGATTCCAATGGCTTTTGCGAAATCGGCGTGTTCGCGGCCATAGGCTTTCACTCTTTGGGTTTCCAATATTCGGGTTTTTAACCATTTATCGCTTCCGTGGTTAAAATAAAATAAAACACCCGCACAATCTCGTAAATGTTCCATGTGAAGCGTTCGAATGCGCGTTTCGCTCTCCTCAAAAGCCGAAAAAACCACTTCGCAACCCAATTGCTCTATTTCCGGTTTTACCGCCAATAAGGCCTCGCGATCTTCATAATCGCAAACGATATACAGCTTGGGCAGAATGGCCATTTCTGCTTGATGGCCTTTTATTTTTCTTTTGAGGAAAACCAATTTATTCACGGCTTCTTCCAAAACCCCTTTGAAAATTTCTATTACACCCACCACTACTTCGGCGCTGCCGGTTGATTTCATCGCGGTTTTGGCGTCGTCTATGAGTATCCGCTGCCGATCGTCGCTGGGAATTACACCCTGCGGAACCCACAAATAGCGTTTTTTATCTACTTTAGATAAAATTTCTTCGGTGAGGTCATTTTGAATTTCCACAATCGACCGATTCGAACCTTCGGGTATATTTCCATAGTCGGCACCCAACATGTGTATCGAGAAATCGCATTGGGCAATAAGCGGTTTTAGTACAGAATTCAACTCCGAGATTTGGGTGGGCAAGGTTTTTTCGGGAAGTACCCGAACGCCTTTATCGCTCAAGTCGCGTTTTAATAAGTCGCGATAAGGCACCATATCTTGACCACATTCGGCTAAAAAAACCACTACCTGTTCGGAATTTGTTCCATTTTCCGATTGGACTTCCGTTTCTATTGGATTTTCAGACTTCAGCCAATGGGCATAAATCTCATTGGCACAATCGTCTATTTTACCCCAAAACAAGCGTTCTGTTTCCGCATTGCCAGGCTCGAATAATTGAATCCGTTCTTGTTCGATATCTTTTCTCCAAAAATAAATTTTATTGCTGAGGCGGATGGCGATAGGCAAGCTAGCATCTTCCAAGGGATGTCTGAAAATCCCAATACTCAAGGAATCTTCCGTACTTTGTTCTTGCTGAATTTTCTCAGTGAGTGCAATACAAGCCGTTGAATGAAAGAAGCGTTTGCTGTAAATCGGCAAAATAATTTCGAAAATGGGTGGATTTTCTTTCGTGAAGGCATCGCTATCTAGCGGGGTATTTTCTTCGGCAATAAAAACTTGAATGTTAACGGGAACGGCAGTAAGTTGTTGCAAACGCAGGGTTAAATTACGCTTAAAAACATCTACCCATTGTTTTGACTGATAGGGGGTTGCTTTAATATCGGCGGGGTGCGAAACAAGGGCAATATTTAATGATTTGGGCATATTAAAGCGAGACCTTTTTATGTCAAGATGTCAAATCTAATCAAAGTTTATCTCAGAGAAATGCAAAAGGCGAAATCTGTGGAAATCTGTTAAGGACAAAGCCCCTCAATTTAGCACACAACAAAATGATTTTCAAATATATAGCACCTATATTAGTTATCCACTTTTAAAAAACCGAAGGGCAAAAGGGCCAGATTCAAAATAAATTGAAGAAACGTTATAGGGAAAGTTCGAAATATGGCTTATTTTTGCCCTCCCCAAAAGGAGGAGTAATTCTCTTTTTCATTACCACCGGAATTCAATTGCGAAAGCAGTAAATTCGGGATGTAGCGCAGCCCGGTAGCGCACTTGCATGGGGTGCAAGGGGTCGTGAGTTCGAATCTCGCCATCCCGACCCAGTAAAATCAAGGCCTCAGAGAAATCTGAGGCTTTTTGATTTTTGGGTGGTTTACATATGGTTTACATATTTTATCTGTCAGTGGTTATGAATTGCTTTCGAAATTGTATTTTAACGTGTATTCACACCTATGTCCGCGTTCGCGTTTCATTTTGTAATGTTGTGAATTGCTTTCGAAATTGTATTTTTAACGTGTATTCACACCGTACTCAATGCTAATATGCTGTTATGGTGTGAAATGCGTGTTTGATTTGAAACGCTAAAAAAGTTCTAGTTGCTGACTTACTTGAGGCAAAGCTTCCTTTTTCACTCCGTGAAATAGTTCAATCATTCCAAATTGTTTATCGGTAATGCGCATCACAGCGATATGTCCTTTGTTTGGTTGAGCCCGTTTAATTCTTAAAGATTGATTATCTGCTTGTTCTCTGCTATTACAAAACCGAATGTATATGGAGAACTGAAACATCTCAAAACCATTTTGGAGGAGTGTTTTTCTAAAATCAGTGGCTATTTTGCGCTCCTTTCGGGTTTCTGTGGGTAAATCAAAAAACACAAATAACCACATAGATCGATATTGGTTTAAGCGATTGGATGTCAAGCTATCTCGGGGTACCTAATCTTTTTCAATTCACCTTTATAGCACTGTTTGAGTGAATATGTTGTTCTGCTCATGGCAATCATCAAAGGTTGCTTTTTTTCTCCATGAATACATCATTTGTAGGAACCTGCAACATCAAGTTTTTCATGGGGATTTCTACACCGTCAACTTGTCCATTCCCATCCCACCACTTTTTTACCTTGAAATCAACGACAGGTCGATAAGGCTCCATGATATCATCGGCCAATACATACGGATTATACTTGTTCTGGTGAAAAATTCCGAGAGCAGGTAATAATCCAGATGAAACCAATGCCCTGGCTGTTACTGCACGTAATATGGCGTACCCGTAATTTAATGCTTTATTAATATCGTCCTCTGCATTATGTTCACGAGTAAATTGTGGTCCAAATAGTTGTTTCCAATATAAAGCAGCTCCTTTGGACTCATGATTCAATTGATCCCCTAATGCTTCATAGTCGAAGTGCTATACAAAGAGCCAGGAACATATCCCATACTTCATCGAGGCAAAAAACTAGCCGAAGTTATCGTTGCCCCTTCAACTGACACTATTTCCGAAAATACATATGAAACGCTTAGAACAAATGCCAAAGAATATGCTAATATAACAAGAAACCTTGATGAATACCTTGCTCAAATACCTGAAAAGACTTTAAGAATAGACTTAAATATGGGGCAAAACTTACATTCAAATATGAACTCAGGTTCTACTGAGGAGTCAAAAGAAATAGTCACAATTATGGGTATGGAACAGTCCTTAGAACAGGCTATTGAACATTGTAAGATGATGCCCAATATGCCAGAGTGCGAGACTATTGTAGAGGATGATAAACATAATGAAACGAAGGCTCACGGTAACGAAGGAATAGAATGGGAAGACGATATGAATACAATGAATAGAATCTCAGATACAGAAAACATTGAATGGCAACTTATTGATGAAGAAACAGGTGACATAAAGAAATAGATTGGAAATTCAAAAAAGGAGATATGGTAAAAATGGAAATATTTAATGACCCCAACTCAATGCATCCAATGCAAAATCCTGTTCATATCCACGGACAACGTTTTGTAGTTCTCACAAGGGAGGGTGAGGTGAATAATAATTTGCAATGGAAAGATACCGTACTCGTAAAAACAGGAGAAACAGTCGAAATATTAGTAGATATGTCTAATGTCGGTGATTGGATGATACACTGTCATATTTCAGAGCATAACTCAGCAGGAATGATGTTTGACTTTGTAGTTGAATAACCTGTACTTTGAATACAACATTTTGAGATGTCTCCGAAATACACTAATATTGTAAATACAGCAAATGGTCTACAGTAGAAAAATAGGGCTTCAAGTTCTCAGTGTTTCATTGAGTCTGCTGGTGATGCTGTCATCTATTGGGCTTTCATTGGATATCCACTTTTGTCAGGGAAATATTAAGAGTATTGGTGTTTTTGCCGCTGCAGAAAAATGTGGTGAGGAATTGGAGAATACTAAACGTGATAATCACTCCAATTCAGATATTTCGAGGACCCCTTGCTGTTCTAATGAGCACTACTTTTATCAAATAGGGAATGCTGACAATACATCCGATTTTATAAATACACAGACTATTCCTGTT
>CBFHGY010000043.1:0-18029 GCA_965655465.1 Bacteroidia bacterium
CAATTACTAACCTTAATATCTTCTCCGCTTAACCCAACCGATTTTACATTAACATCCGTGGTTGTGGAATTACCCTCAGGTGTTAAGGCATTTTCATTCCAAGTATAACCGCGGGATTGTGTTTGTACTTCACTAACAGTAATTAAGCCTAAATCAGCAACACCGATACTCAAAAATCCTCGATTAACGCTTCTAAAAGCAGAAAATCCCAGCCCAAAACCGAATCCAGTTCCCCAAAAGTCATAACCTGCCCTCTGGCTGTAAAAGCGACCTCCCAAAACAACCGAATCGGCATTAGCATCTGTAAATAAAAACAGATCGGATGTTTCTGCCCGCTGGTAATCCAAAACTTGCGAAAGTTTAATGTGGGAACTGAACCTCCAATCGCCTGCTTTTAAGGGTATTTTTATATCAAAATCGATATATCTTTGACGCAAAGACATATAAGAGTTGGTTCCCATTTCTTTTCGAGTGCCTAAATAAGGCGTGTTTCCTCTAAAAACAACTCCAAACGCATCTTTTGTGAAAGTAAGTCCCCCCAAGCTCATGGTACCCAGCGTAATCTGACGAACGGCTAAATCTCCATCTGGTTCAGAAAGTCCAGGAAGAGGATAAGCCGAAACGGCTATGTCTTGCATAAAACCGATACGGTTGTTAACAGATAATTTTGACTCGTAATCCTTCATTTCATTAGGATCTATATAGCCACCGGTTAAAAACTTAGAAGCAAACTGCAGGGGTACGGAATTCGATCCTGAAAATGCCCAAAAAGTCGCAATAGGCAAATATGTTTTTAACTTTACTGGAAGGGGCTCCAATGAAGAATGGCTTTTAATCGGGGGAATAACCGCACCTAACAAAGTTGTATCCGAAGCACTCAACCGTAAAAATAACAGCAAGCTCAATGCCGATAAGCTATATTTTTTAATCATTCCGTATTTCATATTCAAACTGCACTTTTGAACGCATTTCCAATTTGCTATTCCCGTAAATCTTTTGCATTGAACCGGTTCCTTTTACCTTCATCACAATTCCTAAGTACTGCGTTTTCGACAAAGCTCCCACTTTACTTCTAGGTAATTTGATTTGCATGGGGGTTTCAGAAGGATTTATTACCTGTCCGTTTGCGTCAAAATTCCCTCGTACAACGCCATCATTGGGAGAAACATCAAAATATCCCAAAGAATTAAAAGACTTATCAAACATCTGAAATTCTAAATCAAAATCTAAGGGAAAATAATTGATTATATCTAAGAAAATCGTGGCACTTTTAACCCTGCTCATATCGCCTAATTCTGAAAAATTAACGGATTGCGTATCCCTTAAAGTCAAACCACCAAACGCAAAGGAAATAGGAACATCCAATTTCATGATTACATCCATCTGGGAATTATCGAACACGAAATCTTGGTAATTATTCACATTTCCACCAGGGGAAACCTCCGTTTCTAAATCATACTCCAACTTTTGTGGCAATACCTCTAAAAACTCTTTAATATTAGAATTCGAGGCCCCTAACGAAAAAGACGTTTCCGTGTAAGCATCCCGCTTGAATTCAGGCTTTCCTACTGAAATATAGTCCTTTAATGGATCGGCATCTAGAATTTGTGACCTTCCGTTAAATATATTCTGACCCTTCAAATGGTGTAATTTCAAACGACCTTCTGCGCCTATGCTATTGCGGAAAATAAAATCCAACTTCACATCCTTAAATGTCAAATCGCCATCTAAACCTTTAAATAAATCAAAATCGGCAGTATCGAAACCCGTTCGATTTAAGGTATTCCCCAAATAACCAATGGCATATTCCGGTTTCAATCCCTCCAAACGGTATTCCAATCGTATACTGTCGTTCAAACCCACTGCCAATTTGCGACCGCTGCTATCGAGTGTAACCCGTAAAATTTGATGAAACGTATTTACTGTATCCGTGATTTCAGGATTTTTCCCTCTGAAATCTAACAAATATCCACTCATGTCATAAATCTGTTCAGTAGTGGCAACACCCACTCCTGCAGGTCCGGGGAGGGACAATTCTTGATAAAAAGCGTTACCGTCTTTTGAGGTTCCAGGAAGAGACAGTACCATGCTCATATCCTCCTGAATTGTACTAACCACTTTAATGCGCAAACGACCGCTTTTCACTTTAAAGTACTTAATCTCGGCTCCGTTCATATCTAAAATCAACCCCTCATCCTGATCAATAACATCTTGGGAAGGGAATGCTGCAATTGCATAACTAGGCCTTAAATTCCGAACCCCCAAAGTAACGGTAAGTCCTTTATTTGCTTCAATTAAAACAGGCCCACCGCTTGCTTCAGTTTCCAATCGCTTGATAACTCCCTTAAGATTTTTAGTAACGGTTTTCCCCGCCAAATCAATGGTTTTGGTCTCAGTGCCTCCATTTTTTAAGATATTTTTAAAGGAATCAGAAGCAACCAGGGTATTATCCTCTGAATTTCTCAGTTCAAAAACGATCAATTTAATGTTAACCGGTAAATCATTGGTAATACTGATATCCAAAAAACCAGTATCTAATGTTGCTGTTTCAAAAAACTCGGAGGCATCGATATCGGTAGGTTCTAAATCAGATTGTTCTTGGGCTGGAATATCGGTAGTTTGACCGTTCAATAAATTAAATAAGGGGTTAATTTGACCTAACGTAACCGTGTTGTTAATTACTTGATCGTTCAAGCGCAATTTTCTCAAATTAAACGAAGCATCTATGCCTGTGTCGGTAACTTGCAAATCGTTAATCCGATACGAGTATAAGATATTCTCATATTCCAAACGATACCCCGAATCGGAAACTCCATATTTTAAATATTTCGTATCGATATCGTTCAATGAAAAACTCGTATGAAATAAAGGCACGGTTTGATCTACATCCCATGAAACGGCTGATCGCTTGCAAGATGGATTCAGCATTAGCAACATAATCAACACTACAGGCGTTGAAATTCGTTTAAAATAGGTACCCATATTGACCCGAAAAATACAACAAATTTTACGTGAAACCGAAAAACGCATGTTATATGACACTCCAAACTTTTTTCAAGATTGAAACCAAATCTTAAAGGCTTTGGTTCCAAAAATCAATACCGACCAAAATAATACCGATAAAGATTGTATCCGCAGAACCTTATAAGGATTTCCTTCTATGCTTGTTGAGAATAAACAGCCTGCCGGAATACTCAAAATAAGCGGAGTTAAAAGGGCCACTAAAAACAACCCACCCCGCAATCGAAGTTTTACTAGAAATCGATTCTTTTTAGAAAAAACCGCTGACTTTTTACCTTTACGGATATAGGTTGACCAAAGTTCTAGAAGTTTTTTACCTCCAAAAATCCACACGAAACAACCACTTATACCGCCTAATAAGCTCCAAATAAATCCCTCTAAGGGAGATAAAAAAGCCAGAGCCATTCCCGTTCCAACCAAGAACTTTGATGAACACCAGAGAAAAATGGAAATACGCAAAAGCCAAGCCGACATTTCCCAAAGGTAGTTCCCTGAACACCAGTTTGAAATTATTTTCATCAAAAATTCACTGCGGCTGTCGTTTTTTATGCGCATTTTTGCATAAAGTGCC
This sequence comes from Bacteroidia bacterium, assembly GCA_965655465.1. Classification (GTDB taxonomy): domain Bacteria; phylum Bacteroidota; class Bacteroidia; order NS11-12g; family UBA955; genus VMCP01. The sequence continues at coordinate 3,593 of CBFHGY010000043.1, forward strand.
TCAGAACTCTTCGAATACGTCCTTAATCAGGTGGATTTTTATCTGCTTATTATGTGCATGGCGCCCTTCAAACGGGCAATTTGCGCCAATGGGCAATCCATTTTCTCCAACGAATACTAGCACCCTCAACAGCGATTCTACCCTTCGTGATTCTAGCGAAAAGAGACCCGATAAACCCCGTTATTACCCAAAACAGATAGCCTTCGAACATGCGTGGTTCCATACAGATACCCTGCGTTTTACTGACAGTCAGTTGCTTTTAAACCATCGTTATACCCCATTTCAAAATAGCATACAGCCCATAATGGATCTCGGGGCTCCCGGAACCCCACAACAAGGGTTATGTCACCAAAAATATCAAGGTGGTTTTACCCTCGCCTTACCCTTGGCTCCCGCTTTTAACATAAGCCCCCTGAATTTTCAATTTCATGAGGTAGGTCAACCCTACACGCATTTTCAATATTCCCAAGGCGCCGGCTCTTATACAGGTTTAGAAGCCTTGCATACCCAAAATTTTGCACCCACTTGGAACGTTTCCATCCATTACCGATCCGTTCTAAACCAAGACCTATACACCGGATCCACACAAGATAATTTGTTGCGAAATTTAGCCTTAGGAAGTCAATTTGTATCACAAAATAAACGTTACGAACAACAAGTCATTTTCAGTTGGAATCGCAACCGAAGACTTGAAAATGGAGGATATACCAACGATACCCTTTTCTACGGCACCGATGAGAATATTTCAGAAACGCCTATTATCCGTAGCTTCGGCATTTATGTGCCTCGACTTATTAGCGCATCCTCATTTCTTTCCAATACCCATCACCGCTTTCTACAACGCTATTTCTTAAGCCCCAAAGTTAAACACCATTTATGGCAAAATTTGGAATACCAAAACGACCGATTCACCTATTCAGACGATAGCCGAGATAGCTCCTATTACGGAAACAATTATCAATTTTCAAAAAACAATTTCAACGACAGCACCGGGTTGCGTTATGGAACCCATTCTTTAGGGTGGGGTCTACGGGATACCCTTGGCAACCAAACTTTCAGCCTTGAGCTTGCACATAGATATCAGTATGCACATTGGCGCACTTTAATCAATGACACTTTACGGCAATCCGTGTGGAATACATCGCACGGTTATGAAATTAATGCACAATGGACGCGCTTCCATCAATCGATAATGCTGGATTTTCAACAGCTACTAAGCGGATATCTCAGCAATAATCACACACTCAATTTAAGGGCCGAACATCGCATTAACGACTCTGCCAATGTTGAAATCTCCGTATATCAATCACAACAATCTCCTAACTTATTTCAAACCCAATTTCTAAATAATCATTTTGATTTTCGGGGGAAGTTTTCTGCCGATCACCGCATTACTCAAACTCAAATTTCCGGCCGCTATACCCAACGCAGCACCAATTTTCAAATTCTAATGGAATTCAAATTGGGGAAGATGAATGGCGAAATCAGATCTCTTTTCACCCCCACACCGGTAATTATTGAACCATATTCATACGCTCAAGCAAGCATGGATTTAAGGTACAACCTACCCAAACATTGGATGTTTGTAGGATCAATGCACTTTCAAGGCAATAATGCGAAGGAATTAAAAAATCTGGGACTACCTACCTTCTTTTCTCGATTTGGAGTCAGTTATCAAAACGAGGCCTTTTCAAAGGCGCTGATTTACCGCTTGGGTTTCGATGCCAGTTATACCTCAGATTATAATGGGTTTTACTACCGTGCAGATAACCGACAATTTTATGCAAATACTTCCGGAATCAACCTAGGTAATTATCCAGTGCTAGATGTGTATTTCAGTGGTCGCATCCAAACTGTGGACTTTTTCTTGAAATACGAACACCTGAACCATTGGTGGGTACTGCCTTTTGCGAATACCCGTTATGAAAATGTGTTAAATTATCCCATTCAGCCCGATCGATTCCGTTTTGGATTTATCTGGCATTTTTGGAATTAATGTAACCTTCTTGTCTATAAAATTAATGCGCTTCGAGCCAGTTCAGTCCGGTACCGGATTCCACCAAAATAGGAACATCCAAAACCATAGCCGATTCCATAATTTCCTTTACCTTTTCTTGCACAATTTTGATTTCAGATTTAGGTACATCAAATAATAATTCGTCATGCACCTGCAAAATCATGCGTGTATCTAAATCACTATTATTCAACCATTCTTGAACCCGAATCATGGCTATTTTTATCATATCTGCGGCGCTGCCTTGAATGGGTGCGTTAATCGCATTTCGCTCTGCAAAACCCCTTACATTGGCATTTCTGCTATTGATATCTCTAAGATTTCTGCGCCTTCCTGAAATGGTTTCTACATAACCGTGCTCCCGCGCAAAGGCAATCGTATCATCCATGAACTTTTTAATACCCGGAAATTGCTCAAAATAATTATCAATAATTTCTTTTGCTTCGAATCTTGGAATATGAACACGTTGACTTAACCCAAAGGCCGATATGCCATAAATAATACCGAAATTAACGGTTTTGGCTTTACGCCTCATTTCTTTATCTACGTCTTCGATGGGAACACCCCATACTTTTGAAGCCGTAGCCGTGTGAATATCGATGCCCATTTTAAAGGCTTCAATCATACCCGCATCTTTTGAAATATGGGCAATGATGCGCAATTCAATTTGAGAATAATCGGAACTCATCAACACCCGATCAGGCCCTGAAGGAACAAAAGCTTTACGTATTTCCCTGCCTAAATCCGTACGAATAGGAATGTTTTGCAAATTAGGGTTTTGCGAACTTAATCTTCCAGTAGCAGCTACAGCTTGATTAAAACTGGTATGTACCCTTCCCGTTTTAGCATTCACCATTTCAGGTAAGGCATCTACATAGGTACTTTTCAATTTTTGAAGCGTCCTGAATTGTAAAATATTATCGATGATTGGATGCTTCCCTTGTAAGGACATTAGGGTTTCTTCATCCGTTTGATATTGACCTGTTTTCGTTTTCTTAGGTTTATCGCTCAACTTCAAATGTTCAAATAAAATTTTTCCCACTTGTTGAGGCGAAGCGATATTAAATTCTACCCCTGCTGATTCAAAAATCCGATTTTGGGCCGCCAAAGATTGCTCTTGCAATTCCGAGCTGTAGGCGTGTAAAAATTCGGTATCAATACAAACCCCTTCTTGCTCCATTTGACTTAAAACCGCAACCAAAGGCACTTCAATATCATTAAAAACCCCATTTAAGGCCTTTGCTTCCAATTCCTTCTTTAAGACATGATACAATTGAAAGGTAACATCGGTATCCTCTGCTGCATAAACGCCCGCTTCTTCCACAGCAACATCACGCATAGACCCTTGCTTCTTGCCTTTTTCACCGATCAAGCGCTCAATAGGAATTGGCGAATAATTTAAATACTGTTCACACAACACTTTCATGTTATGCCGCTGATCAGGTTCTAACAAGTAATGGGCCAACATTGTATCGAAAAAAGGGCCCTCCATCTGCAATCCATATTTTTGCAAAATTCCCAAATCAAATTTTAGGTTTTGCGCAATTTTCAAATGCGAGTTTTGGAATAATGGACTCAACAGTGCAACTTGTTCACAGGCAATATCAAAACGTGAATCGATGGGAATGTATACTCCTTGATGCGCCCTCCAAGTAAGAGAGATACCCACCAACTCAGCTTCGAAGAAATCTAATGCCGTGGTTTCCGTGTCAAAACAAAATGCTTCGGCCTTTGATGCTTCTGTAACGGCAGCTTGGATGGCTTCAATGGTACTCAAAATTTGGTAATCATGGGCAACCTCATCGATGGTCTTAAATACGGGAACCGAGGCTCCTTCTTCATCTGTATTCGCGGTAAAAGTCCCGAACATATCGGTTTGTCCAGAAGCAGAGACCATTGGTACTTGAGCCGCCGATGCACTCGTGCCAAATACCCGATTGCTAAGCGTTCTAAATTCCAATTCCTGAAAAATCGCCTTCAGTCGGTCTGGATCCGGTTCTTTCCGAACTAGAGATGCAATTTCAACATTAATGGGCACCTGAGTATCGATGGTTGCCAATCTGCGACTCACGCGAGCCTGTTCTGAAAACTCTTCAAATCGTTCCTTCATTTTGCCCTTCAGCTCGTGAACATGGGCCAAAACGCCTTCAATTGTATCGTACTCTTGTATGAGTTTCTTTGCAGTTTTTTCTCCTACACCTGGAACTCCAGGAATATTATCAACCGCATCGCCCCATAAACCTAAGATATCAATTACCTGATCAACTCGTTGGATCTCCCATTTGCGTAAAATATCTTCAACGCCCAAAATTTCATCGGGATTGCCCATTCGACCGGGCTTGTAAATATAAATGTGATCTTTAACCAATTGGCCGAAATCTTTGTCGGGGGTCATCATGAAAACCTCCATGTCTTCCGCTTTCCAGGCCAATGTTCCAATAATATCATCAGCTTCATAACCGTCCATTGTCAACACGGGGATTTGGAATCCCGCCAAAATTTCGAAGATATAAGGAATGCTTTTTCGCAAATCTTCGGGCATCGGCTCTCTCTGTGCCTTATAAGCCTCAAATTCAATATGTCTCTGTGTGGGTTTATCTGTATCAAATACGACCGCAATATGACTGGGTTTTTGTTTATTAAGGATATCTAACAGGGTATTCGTAAACCCAAACATAGCGCTGGCATTCAAGCCTTTACTTGTAATTCTAGGATTCTTCGCAAATGCAAAATAGGCCCGATAAATCAGGGCCATTCCGTCCAATAAATATAATTTATTACCGCTCATTTCAACAAACGGCAAGTTACTAAAAAGGAGGGGGATTCTCGAGGTTAATCCTCTTTTTTCTTAAACCCTAAGGAAACTCCATTGATGCAATAACGCAGTCCCGTTGGCTGATCGTAACCGTCATTAAAAACATGACCCAGATGCCCACCACAAGCTGCACAAACAACTTCGGTACGAATCATCCCATGGCTTTTATCTATAATTTCCCTGACTGCAGATTTATCAATTGATTGATAAAAACTTGGCCACCCGCAACCTGCATCGAACTTTGTTTGAGACTCAAAAAGTTCTGCCCCACAGCCTTTGCACACATATACCCCTGCATCCCAATTGGTTTCAAATTCACTGGTAAAAGGCCGTTCAGTACCTTTTTCGCGCAATACCCTATACGCCTCAGGACCTAAGGTTTCGCGCCATTCTTTTTCAGTTTTAACTACTGAAAATGTTTGTTCCTTCATGGTATTACTTTTTATTTGCTCTTTAAACTTTCCTGAATCCCTGTTCTCATGAGAAAGCTCCTGAGAACACGCCATCCCCCAAATACCTACTACCGCATACAAAAGCAAAAACTTAGCCTTAGCGGGCAACCATAGTTTGAAATTGGATACGGGCATTACTATCATAACCTTATTTAACGCATTTTGTTTTGCAAAAATCGCAAATGCTTTACCAAAATTCGTAACTGGCCACCACTATGAAGTAGGTGTAAAACAAAAGTCGTGCTAATATTGACGGGCGCTCCATTTGAAACAAATAAGCCGTATACACCGATAAAGGTATGCTTAGGGCAACAAAGAAATCCCGGTAAAAATTAAATTTAAACAGGTATACCAATAAAACAAAAATTCCAATCAACCCCATAGCCAAACGACTTCTTCTAGAATCAACGTTGAACCTGTAATAACTGCTAAAGACTTTTATCACTCCAAAAACAGCGACCAAAAGAACATTAGCCACAAGTATCCAATCTAAATTAGCAAATCCTTTGCTATTCTCTAAAATCCGCAAATCTCGAAAATTCCATAAAGCCAGAGTACTTTTAAAATCAAGTTCACTTGCACTTAAATACCCTATGCTTGAGATTAGGTAATAGGGCATTAAAATTCCAAAAACGATTACAAATACTTCTGCAGCTTCTGTTGCTTTAAACACCAATACCAATACAACCAAGAAAACCATTGACCAGAAAAACTCGGGCACGCTGAGGGCTGCAAAACCCATAAAAAGGGCAGAAATAAACAAGTCCGTTCTTCTATATTGCCCTTTTAAATAGCGATACAAATACCAAAAGCCTAGCAATAAAAAGAACGATCCGAATACCACATAGTTCATTAAAAGGGTTCCCCCAAAAAGTGCCGTCAAAATGCCGTAAAAAAACACAATGCTATAACCCGGTTTTTCGATAACATTGTACTCCCAAACCAATTGACCGAGTATTAAACTGTTAAGAATAATTATCAATGTAGCAATCCAAAAGGACCACCAAGGATAGTTATTTAATGCAGAAAGTAGCGTTCTAAATAATCCTCTTTGTATCAAACCGACTGTAAGCGGATCCCCAAAAGAAAAAATAGCTAAACGCAATAAAACCACCCCTAGAATAAGGGTAATAAGCGGCAAAATTCGATTGTCGTAAATAAATTTAATCACGGTTTTTCACTTGCATCCAAAACCATTGTTTATCGCGTAACAATGGAAGTGTAAAAGTACAATATTCCGATTCCATCCCGTCAACTGGAACCACAACATTGTAAAAATTATCTGAATTTAATAGCGGGTGTTCTTCAATCTCATAATCAGGCCTTATGATCACTTCTTTAATTTCATTGTTTTTAGAAATATCATCGTTATACACCAAATGTACCCCCGTTTCACAAACAAAAGAACCAAAGCCCAACAAATAGGCAGTTGCTGGAGCTGCAGTTTGCTCTTTATTAATCCGTAAAACTGTATCGATTTGTCCCAAAGTATCGAAAAAGGCGGCGCCAATTTCATTGTAATTGTACAATACTTTTGTTGCCGTTTGTGGAATGCCATTAATGTAAAAGGTTTCCAATTGTTTCAATTCGATATAGCGTTCTAGAAGTAAAACGCCCCCTCCATCCTGCTGAGGAATGATGCGTCTTAATACATAATTCATTGGATTTCTTCGTTTTTTAACCCGCATTTCTCCATCTAAAATTTTGGCCTGCATATGGGTAAATTCCCTTTCAATATTAAAGAAACCAGATACGCCATCAGTAATCCACAAAATTGCATACCCCGAACTTTCTCGTGTACCTTCACCCACCAATCCTGCAATAAACCACCGCTTCAAATTACGATCGTACATAAGTTCTGTAGATTGTAATTGTTGCGATATAGGCCACTCTATAAATCCGTTTTCAACCGAACTTCCGCGAAAAATAAAAACTCGTTGCTCTCTTTTGTAATTTGAAAAAACCGACCGTGAATGCATCACCCTCACCAATCCCACCAGTTCACCAGAACTGCCAACACTAAATTGAGACATTGCAGTATGTGCCAAACGCTCGTTTAACGTATCTGTAAACCCATTCAAACGCACACCCTGAATATCACGTATTTCTGCCCAAAATGCTGTTTTTTCTTCTCCAACCGCCGAAAGGAGTGCGAGCGCCCATTCACCTGTTTGTTTCGAAAATGAGAATTTCAAATCCTCGGGATTCCATGTTTTTGTGGGTAAATGTCCTAAAAAAACCGTTTCTACTTCCCCTTCAAAATCTACCGAAATTTTATTCAGGTACAATCGCAAGTTTTCCCTTCGTTTGCGAACTACACTCACCCAATAAATTTGGGAATCTGCCAAAAAAATATCTAATATTAATGCACGTTTGGGGCTGCTAAAAACACGATCCTCTTGAAAGCCCAATTCCCGATCATAACGTTCTATGCTGAACCCTCCGGAATAATAATCGTTTGTGTAATTAACGGTAAATACACCAAATTCATTTTCACCGATAATAGCATGATAGAAATGCTTCTTTTGTGTTAATTGAGGCTTATTCGATAAACTGTAATACTGACCGCGAACAGGACCCAAAAGGAAAAACATGTATAGACCAAATAAAAGAATTTCCTTTTTCACGGTATTCAAAATTCACACTTCATTCGCACAACGCCAAATAAGTGGTAATTTTGAAAACAAAAACATTGCATTCTAACCATAAAAAAACCGAAAAAGCCGTAACCGTTGCCGTTCAAATTCAAGGCCAGGCTTCCCATATCGATGAATATTTGGATGAACTGGAACAGCTTGCCCGCACGGCAGGTGCAGAGCCCAAAAAACGCTTCGTTCAAAACCTCGAACACCCACATCCCAAAACATATGTGGGTAAAGGAAAAATTGAGGAAATAGCAGAATATTGTAAAGCCCATGAAATCGACATGGCACTTTTCGATGATGAATTGAGTCCCGCACAAATTCGCAATATTGAAAATGCCCTGCCCGATACCAAAGTACTTTCTAGAACACACCTCATTTTAGATATTTTTGCCAAAAATGCACGTACTGCTCAATCTAAAACCCAAGTAGAATTGGCTCAAAGCATTTTTATGTTGCCTCGATTAACCGGTTTATGGACACACTTAAGCAAACAAAAAGGGGGAATTGGCATGAAAGGTCCGGGCGAAACTGAAATTGAAACCGATCGTCGGAATTTAAGAAATCGCATTTCCTTGCTGCGCGATAAGTTAATGCACATTGAAAAAATTGGACATACCCAAAGGGCGAGCAGAAAAGGGGCCTATAGAGCGGCTTTAGTGGGCTATACCAACGTTGGGAAAAGCACCATTATGAATTTATTGTCGCGCTCCGATGTATTAGTTGAAAACAAATTGTTCGCCACCCTCGATTCTACCGTTAGAAAAATAGCGCTTCCACACCCCGATGAAATGAAAGCCCCCATTATGGTATTATTAAGCGACACGGTAGGGTTCATACGCAAACTACCTACATTATTGGTGGAAAGTTTTAAGAGCACTCTTTCTGAAGCCATCGAAGCCGATTTGCTTATTCATGTAGTCGATATTTCTAACCCAAATTTCGAAGCTCAAATGTATGCCGTAAAAGAAACCTTATATTCCATTGGTTGTGCACATAAACCAGAAATCATCATATTTAACAAAATAGATGCATACCGGAATTCGGATGATTTTTTTGTAGGACAAACAGGACTTACCCTAGAACAATTCGAACAAAGTTGGGTAGCAAAAGAAAATGCACCCGCTGTTTTTATTTCTGCGAGTGAAAAGAATAACATCGACGCACTGCGTCGAATCATAATAGAACAACTCCTGCACATTAAAGGAACCCCCTTTAATTATTAAGCGGGATTCCTTTTAAACTGTGCTTAAAGTTCGTCTTCGTTGAAGAAATAATCGTCGTCTGTAGGGTAATCAGACCAAATTTCTTCAATACTTTCGTAAGGCTCTCCGTCATCTTCAAGTTCTTGAAGATTTTCAATCACCTCTAAAGGCGCGCCAGAACGAATTCCATAATCAATCAACTCGTCTTTGGTGGCTGGCCATGGCGCATCATCCAAATAACTTACCAATTCTAGTGTCCAATACATAATTTTCAGTCTTATTTCTCGCGAAAATATGTTTTTATTTCAATAAAACAAGTCCACATTTGTGAAAGAATTGTTATGCATCCCGATTGGCAGAACCAAACCCACCAATATTGCGAAAATTACAGCTCTTCGGAACCTGAAGTTTTGCAAAAATTAACTCAATTTACATGGCTTCGAACGGTAAACCCTCGGCAGCTGAGCGGACATCTTCAAGGCAGGTTCTTGGCCCAGTTAGTTCAGATATTTCAACCAAAGAAAATTCTTGAAATTGGTACCTTTACCGGTTATGCCACCTTTTGCTTAGCCGAAAACGCTCCAAACGATGCCGAAATAATTTCCATCGAAGCAGATCCAGAAATTGCCTTTAAATGTCGGCAATTTTGGAAAAATCATCCCTTAGACAATCGCGTAAATTGGAAAGTTGGGCCTGCTGCCACCTTCTTGCCGCAGCTTTCCAACATTGACCTCATTTTCATCGATGCCGATAAACACAATTATAAAACCTATTTCGATTTATGCCTTCCCCGCTTAAATAAAAATGGTATCATGATTTTTGACAACACATTGTGGAGCGGCAAAGTGGTAACGGGTAATAGCGATCGCGACACTCAAAACATGCACCAATTCAATGAATATGTAAAGAACCGCCCGGATGTGCATGTTACCTTATTGCCAATACGTGATGGTCTTACCTGGGTAAGTCCTAAAAATTAACTTTCCCGCAGTTTATCCAATAAATCACTCAATTGCAAAGCTTCTGCTTCGCTTAAACCATATTTTTGCGATTGCACAGCATCCATTAAAGGATCTATTTCCTCTAAAATTTCCAAGCCCTTATCGTTAATCCGAATATTCATTTTCCGCTTATTCGTGTCGTTTACACAGCGGTCGATATAACCCCTCTCGAGTAGCCGATCACACAGTCGGGTTAAATCCGGATTTTTATCAATCATTACCTGTTTTATTTCGTTTGGATTCATCGCCTCTGGGTATCCCCCCCTCAATATGCGGAGAACATTATATTGTTGGGCCGTAAGTTGATAATCTTTAAATACCCCTTTAAAGCGATCCGATAGCCACGAATTGGTAAACATCACATTGACCATGGCTTTGTGCAAATTTGACCGAAATTTGCTTTGTTTGAGTTCTGCTTCGATTTTCAAAATAATTAATTTTATCCCTTAGAACGTATTTACCGCTATACTTTTGAAAGGCAATGCGACTTTGCGTACCTTTAAAAAGCAAAAATAAACCTAAATTTGTGTCTTTCTATGACATTCCAATATTCACGCAGTTTTGCTCACCAACTCGACGAACAAGATGCCCTAAAAGATTACCGACAGTGGTTTCATTTCCCCAGCCATATTTCGGGGGAAGATGTATTGTATTTTTGCGGCAATTCCCTAGGCTTGCAACCCAGAACAGCTAAGCAAGCCTTGGATGCTGAACTCGAAGATTGGGCAAAATTTGGCGTTGAAGGACACTTCCATGGGAAAAAACCTTGGTTTCATTATCATAAATTTTTGACTGAGTACAGCGCCGAAGTTGTGGGTGCTAAACCCCACGAGGTAGTTGTTATGAATCAACTTACCGTGAATTTACATTTGTTAATGGTGTCTTTTTATAGACCTAATAAACAAAAATATAAAATTATCATGGAGGCGGGTGCATTCCCTTCCGATATGTATGCCATTGAAAGTCAAGTAAAATTTCATGGTTTCGAATATGATGATGCTGTTATTGAGTTAAAACCTCGGGAAGGTGAATATACCTTGCGAACTTCCGACATTTTAGATACCATTGAGCAACATAAAGATACGTTGGCTTTGGTATTCTTTAGTGGGGTTCAATATTATACAGGTCAACTATTCAATATTGCCGAAATTACTACAAAAGCTCACAGCGTAGGGGCTATATGCGGTTTTGATTTGGCGCATGCTGCAGGAAATGTGCGCTTACACCTCCATGAATGGAACGTAGATTTTGCAGCCTGGTGTTCCTATAAATACTTAAATTCTGGTCCAGGTAACGTATCGGGAATTTTTATACATGAAAAACACGGCTTAGATCCTGAAACACCCCGATTTGCAGGTTGGTGGGGACATAAAGAAGACCAACGTTTTCTGATGAAACGAGGATTTATACCCGAGCCCGGAGCGGCGGGTTGGCAGATGTCAAATGCCCCAGTTTTTGGAATGGCCGTGCACGCAGCCTCCCTTGAGATTTTTCACAAAGCGGGCATGAATGCACTTCGCGAAAAATCCAAAAAACTCACGGCTTACCTTGAGTTTGTGCTCAACTACGTACAAAACCACCACGAACATATCGGTTTTACCATAATTACTCCAGGTAATCCTGAAGAGCGAGGAGCCCAATTATCTATTCTAATAAAGGAAAACGGCAAAGCCTTATTCGATCATATTACAAACAAGGGGGTCATCGCAGATTGGCGCGAACCCAATGTTATTCGATTGGCTCCCACTCCTTTATACAATCGCTTCGAAGATATTTTCGCATTAGGTGAAATCCTTAAATCGTTTCAATTGTAACGTCTATCAATTATTTAATATCTCCTGTCGCCTCCAAGACGTGCATTTCATTTTAATACCCTAATTTTGCTATCCTTCGTATACCGAAGATTTTGATTTAACGAATGAATCCAACTCCTAAAAACCCTAACGAGAAAAAGCCCGGCGGTTTCAAACCCGGAAATGGCTTTAAATTCAACCATTATTGGATATACGGCATTTTGTTCATCGTATTTTTGGCGCTGAACTTTTTACCGAGATCTGCAGGTCAAAGTACCCATTGGAATGAGGTACGTGAAATGATCATTAAAGGCGATGTAAAAGAGCTAAAAATGATTAATGACCGCTATTTGGAAGTATATCTTACCAACGATGCGGCTGACACCAAAGAATATTCTAAAAACAAACGTAAACAAGATATGTTCGGCCAAACCGAACCTAACTTCAGTTTCGAAATAGAAAAAGGATACTTTAACACCGAAATTCAAGAACTTAAAAAAGTAATTGAAAACCCCAATAAACTAGTCATTAAATACGAAAGTCATAGCGATATTTTCGGACAGCTGTTCCAGTGGATTTTCTTCATTGCTATTTTCCTCATTTTTTGGAACCTCATGTTCAAACGCATGGGTGGTGGCGGTGGTTCATCCGGAGGACCCAATATCTTTTCTATTGGCCGCGCACGTGCTCAGGTTTTTGATAAAGACACCAAAGTAAATATCTCCTTTAAAGATGTTGCTGGATTGGAAGAAGCTAAGGAAGAGGTCATGGAGATCGTCGATTTCCTAAAAAATCCTAAAAAATACACCAATTTAGGAGGTAAAATCCCTAAAGGTGCCTTACTCGTAGGCCCTCCAGGAACCGGTAAAACCCTTCTTGCAAAAGCCGTTGCAGGCGAGGCGGGTGTGCCTTTCTTCTCACTTTCAGGCTCTGATTTTGTAGAGATGTTCGTTGGGGTTGGAGCAAGTCGCGTAAGAGATTTATTCAAACAGGCCAAAGAAAAAGCACCTGCAATTATCTTTATAGATGAAATTGATGCTATTGGTCGTGCAAGAGGTAAAAATTTGGTGCAAAGTTCTAACGACGAGCGAGAAAACACCTTAAACCAATTGCTTGCAGAAATGGATGGCTTTGGCACGGATAGCGGTGTTATTATTCTTGCCGCCACCAACCGAGCAGATATCTTAGACAGTGCCTTAATGCGTGCAGGTCGTTTCGACCGTCAGATTAGCGTAGATCGCCCTGATATAGTTGGTCGCGAACAAATTTTTGGTGTGCACTTAAGACCGCTTACCAAATTAGGTACCGATGTAGATGCGCACAAATTAGCCCTTCAAACCCCTGGTTTTGCCGGTGCCGAAATCGCCAATGTGTGTAATGAAGCTGCCTTAATAGCCGCACGTAGAAATAAAGAATTAGTGGAAATGGCCGATTTCCAAGATGCTATTGATCGGGTAATTGGTGGCCTTGAGAAGAAAAACAAGATCATTTCCCCCGAAGAAAAGAAAATCGTTGCCTATCATGAAGCAGGTCATGCAGTAGCCGGCTGGTTCCTTGAATTTGCAGATCCCTTGCTCAAGGTGTCAATTGTGCCCCGTGGAGTAGCCGCCTTGGGATATGCCCAATACCTTCCCAAGGAACAATACTTATACAGAACCGAGCAATTGTTAGATAGCATGTGCATGACACTTGGAGGTCGTGCCGCAGAGCAAATTTTCTTCGACAAAGTTTCTACAGGGGCTCAAAACGACCTTGAACGTATTACCAAATTGGCTTATGGTATGATTACCCACTATGGTATGAGTAAAAAAGTAGGTCAGGTAAGTTTCAACGATCCAACTGGAGAATATGGCTATCAAAGGCCCTATTCTGAAAAAACTGCAGAATTAATAGATGAAGAAGTACGCAGTATGATTGATGAAGCATATCAAAGAACCTTGGATCTATTAACCGAAAAGAAAAAAGAGGTTGAAGCGATTGCCCTTGAATTATTAACTAAAGAAATCATCTTCAAATCAGATATCGAACGCATAATTGGAGCAAGACCCTATTTAGAAGATGAAGTGTCTCAACAAGTTTCTGAGATGAATCAAAACAGAGCACAGATTGGGGCAAATGATGCCATAGAAGCCCCTGAAAATACTTCTGAAGAATCCAGTTCAAATAAAGATATCAATCCCGACAATACCACGGAAACCCCGGTAAATACTGACGATGAGAATACATCGGTTAGTGATACCGACTTTGATAACACCCAACCCGTTAAATAGGGCTGGGTCTTAACTAAATTTCAAGTATATAGCGAAAGGGCTGTCAGAAATGACGGCCCTTTTGCATTTTATGTCAAATACCGTACTAGAATTTACAAACATATCTAGATAATACCGCGATATTGCTGATACTCGTATTTGAATTAGCCTAACTTATTCAAACCACCCGAAAAAATCTAGGCATGTAATTCTTGCAATTGTATCAAACTATAATACAGTTTCTTATTGGCAATTAATTCTTGATG
>CBFHGY010000044.1:0-17920 GCA_965655465.1 Bacteroidia bacterium
CAACAGAACCCATGGAACCGCCAATGAAAGCAAAATCCATACATGCAATGCCTAATGGTGTTCCATTCATTTTACCGTAAGCGGTGCGAACCGCGTCTTTCAAGCCGGTTTTGCTCTGAGCCACCTTAATTCGATCTACATAAGGAGCCGAATCCGTAAAAGACAAAGGATCTCCAGACGATAAATCGGCATTGATTTCGGTATACTTGCCATTATCGAATAAAATCTGAAAATACTCCTCGGATCCGATTCTATCGTGGTAATGGCAACTCGGACAAACATGCAACTGATCTATCCATTCTTTAGAAGGATGAACTTCTTTACAACGCTTGCACTTTTCCCACAGTCCGTCGGGTGTAGGTTTTTTATCTTTCGTTTTGGTTAAGATACCAGAAAGTGTGCGCACATACCACTTCGAGTCCGAAGCGTGCATGTCGTCAAATTCCTCAAAACCGTGCTCTACCGTAGACATGGCACGAAAATTAAGCGATACTTACCGAAGAATCCAAATACACATCCTGAACGGCATTTAATAACTCAATACCTTCATTCATGGGTTTTTGGAATGCTTTACGACCAAGGATAAGTCCAGAACCGCCCGCACGTTTGTTTACTACTGCAGTTGTTACGGCTTCTTCCATGTCGCCTTGACCTTTGCTTTCACCACCTGAATTGATTAATCCTGCGCGACCCATATAGCAATTGGCTACTTGGTAACGAGTAAGATCAATGGGGTGATCTGTGGTTAATTCAGAATATACTTTCGGATGTGTTTTACCGTGTTTGGTGGCAAGATAACCGCCGTTATTTGTTGGCAATTTTTGTTTGATAATATCTGCTTGAATGGTAACACCCAAATGATTGGCTTGAGATGTTAAATCGGCCGCAGTGTGATAATCAACACCATCAACTTTGAACCCATTATTACGGGTATAGCACCATAAAATAGTTGCCATGCCCAACTCATGTGCTTCCTCGAAAGCTTGAGCCACTTCAATAATTTGGCGGTTGCTGTCTTCACTACCAAAATAGATGGTTGCACCTACAGCAGCTGCTCCCAAATTCCAAGCTTCTCTTACACTTCCGAACATGATCTGTTCGTAGGTATTCGGATAGCTCAAAAATTCGTTATGGTTTAATTTTACAATAAAAGGAATTTTATGTGCGTACTTGCGAGAATTCATTGCCAATACACCGAACGTAGATGCTACGGCATTACAACCGCCTTCAATCGCTAATTTGATGATGTTTTCTGGATCGAAAAATGCAGGATTGGGGGCAAATGAAGCGCCTGCACTGTGCTCAATTCCTTGATCCACGGGCAAAATGCTCAAATAACCGGTATTGGCCAAACGACCATTTCCATAAAGCGATTGCAGGGAACGCAAAACTTGTGTATTGCGATTGGTTTGTGCAAACACACGGTCTACAAAATCTCCACCAGGAAGATGAATGTGTTCTTTTGGAATGGTGGAACAGGTGTGACCTAATAAATAGGAAGCATCTTTTCCTAGCAATTGTTCAATGTTTGTTTGAGGCATGTTAATTTGAGTTTAAACGTTTAATTTTGGACAAAAATAACCATTTTTCCCAATGATTGAGATTCAAGAAGTACGTAATGGTTCACAAATGATGGACATTTTCGAAATAAGACGTCAGGTTTTTGTATTAGAGCAAAATGTTGATCCCAATGAAGAATACGATCAATTCGAAGAGGTCAGCACCCATTTTATCGCGAAATATAAGGGTGTAGCCGCTGCAACCTGTCGATTTCGAGAAACCGAAAATGGCATAAAACTTGAAAGATTTGCCGTATTAAAATCATATCGAGGCAAGGGAATTGGTGCTGCTTTGGTGGAAAAATGTTTGGAAAAAATTGGAGAAACCTCCAAATCAATCTACTTACACGGTCAATTTCAGGCGGTGCCTTTCTACGAAAAATATGGTTTTGCATGCATTGGACCCCAATTCAATGAAGCCGGAATCGAACATTTCAAAATGATTTATCAGCCCAAGTGAACATTCTTTTTTAAGACTTTAATGAATGATAAAACGCGATCAATTCTGAGGTGTTTTTAGTGGGATTATGATTCTCAAAACAATATGCATGAGCTCGTTTTCCCATATCTATCATGGCTTTTCTGTTATTGAGTAAGTTCCGAGTGGCCAACACAAACGTATCAGCATCGTTTGCAATCATCAACTCTTTTTCATTTGTTACGGGAAGCCCTTGAACGGCTATGTCTGTTGCCACACAAGGAATTCCAAGTGAAAGTGCCTCGATCAATTTCATTCGAATGCCGCTGCCTGCTCTCAAGGGTACCACACAAACTCCGTGTGATTTCATGAATTCTTTGGCGTCTGCTACCTCACCATGGTTAACGACCGACGATTGAAAAAACAAATGAGAATGTGATTGTATGCCCTTTCCTGCTACATGGAATATTAAATCAGGAAATTCTGCCTTTAATCGCGGCCAAATTTTTGATAAAAACCATTGCAAGGCTTGCACATTAGCTTCCCATTCCATTGAGCCAATGTGAAAAAGAGCATCGGGCTGTATTTTCTTTTCTGGCTTGAGGGCAATTTTGACACTTGGAAGGTATAAATGCACCTTTTTAGTCGTATTTCTACCAAAAAAGTCGCAATCATTTTGAGAAATCCCTACAACCGCTGCTGCTTTTTTGATCAGGGTCAACTCCTCTTTGCGCAAACGTTTGCTTTGCAATTTCAAATACATGCGCTTTATCCAATTGGATTCATTTTGGGCTAAACGCAACCAAATTTCGTGCTCCACATTATGAGCCCGATAGACAACAGGTATACCCTCTTCTTGAAGGTTGTCAATAGATTGCGTTAAAAGTTCTCCCCACCAGCTAATTCGCTTACTCAATAACGGAAAAGAGTACAACCCTTCAATTTGCACAAGGTCAAAATTCCGTTCCGTGAGCAAGTTATTTAGCAAAGCCGAAGCCTGCAAATCGTAATAACGCTCGAGGAAATAGCTTCCCCCAGAAAATAAATTTTTGAACGCATTTATAGGATTTATTTGAGCATTCAGAGGCACGGTAATAACCTCACAAAAACCTAAATGTGCAGCGATATCTTCATCAGACACATGGTGTTTTTGCGTATTGTAACTGAAATAGGTAACTGCATTTCCAGCCTTGCTAAGCGCCTCGAGCAACTGATATGTGGCTAATGCCCCGCCATCGCGCAGGGGCCATGGAATTCGGTTTCCTAAAACTAAAATTTGCATAGGCTTTTAGGTTGTTTGCTTAAATTTTCGTTTCGAGCGTTTTACACTGGATTCCCAAAGATTGCGATCTGCAAGAGCCTTACGGGTAATAAAAACGGCAATACCTAGCAACAAAGCACTACTCAACCACATACCCAACCAAACAGGTACGATGAGTCCTTTCCCCATTTTTTCCCCTGTTAAATTCAGCGCATAAAAGAGTACGAATAATAATACACTGATAACCAAGGGAAGTCCAATGCCCCCTTTTTTAATAATCGCGCCCAATGGTGCAGAAATCAAGAATAAAATCATCAATAAAAAAGAGAATGCAAATTTCTTATGCCATTCACTTTGATACAAAGCAACATCTTTATATTCATAATCTTGAGAAGATGCATAACCGTCTAGAGTTCCTTTTATCCCTTTAGCTGTAGACAATGCTAAATTGCGCATATTGGCAATTTTTGTCGTATCAAAGTTGTTATAAATACAGGTATCGGTAAGCGGAATTAAATGATCTATGGGGCGAGGTTGTCGCGTATTTTCAGAAGGAAATAAAGCAGGATAATGTATTAAACGGCTCAGATAGCGCTCATTATCGGCATGGTGTTTTTCCATTCTAATATGAAACGTGTCTATTTCTAGTTGCAGTTGTTTTAAGTTCAATAGGCGGTAATCTGTAGCCAAATGATCCCGATTGGCAAAATTGAAATCCAAACTCGACAAATCCACCACCATTTGTTGTTTTTCGAAATACATCTTATTAAATGGCATGGTTTTACGGTAGTTTTCCGCCGAGGTCATTTCCTCATAACGCACCCCATTAAACAAGGTAAAATTTAAGGTTCGTTTATCCCCAGAAAGTTTCATGGTTCCATTTTGTGCCCGGATTACATTCAAACGTTTGCTGTCGTCTTTCTTATATTCGTAGATCAGCACATCGTGTACGGTTTCATTGTCGGCTTCTTTGCTTCCCACAGAAATAGCAACCCCATCAATTTGCTGGTAAAACTGACCGGGTTCGATGTTAAACGCGGGTTTCTTGGAGCGCACCTCCATAAGCATCGCTTTACCTTCTAAGTTGGCTTTGGGAATCACGTAATTCAAAAACAAAAAGTTCATTACGACCAAACCACACATGAATAGAAAAACCGGTCTAAGAATTCTAATTAATGAAATTCCATTGGCTTTCATGGAAACCAATTCAAAGCTTTCTGAAAGATTTCCAAAAGTCATAAGACCCGCAACCATTACAGTCATGGGTAATGCCATTGGAACAAGATCTGCCAATGAAAGTCCGATTAATTTCAGAAGTACAAGAGTAGGAATGCCTTTACCGACTAATTCATCGATGTATTTCCAAAGGAATTGCATCAAAAATAAGAACAAACTCAACAAAAACGTCACGGCAAAAAGCCTAACATACATGCGAAGAATGAGCACATCAATGCGTTTCACGGCGCAAAGGTACGCGAAATGTATGAAGCGATTCTCCCCTATTTTTTAGGTAGAAATACAAAATTAGATGGGATAATTCCCGAGAAAAACGAATTTTTTACCGAATCCGCACCTGCATTGAGTATTACTACACGGCCTTTTCGAATGTAATCATACGCATCGGTGATATAAATATCGCCGTTCTGCGGATTTACGGCCAAGCCATATCCGGTGGTATAAGGCACAATTGGAACGAAAATAGATTTCTTCGTATTGCGCAAATCGCAACATTGTAAGTTGCCTCCGATGAGCAGCCATAAGGAGTCACGCGTGCGCGATAAGCACATGCGGGTTAAGTTATTTTTCGGTGGAAATTCAACACGCTCCGTAACCGTGAAATTTTCATTCAGGCAGGTCAAACTAGATGAGTCGGCGTCATTTGCCCCTACCCAAAGTCGGTTTTGTGCATCTTTACATAAGAATTGGGCTCCTTTCGCACAGGTAATTAACCTACTGCTATCCGTTACAGGGTCGTAAACCCAGATATATCCGTCGTAAACGGCCGACACTATATGTTGGTTGTATTCAATGATATCCTCTGTCCAACCCACCCGGGTCCCTGTGGCATTTTTTCGCACGGATAAGGTTCGCGTACCTAACGATTGGGTATCGAGTACAGTAATTGCGTTATTTTCTAAATCGCTTATATATAATTTCCCATTCAAAGCGGTGGCAAATCTTGGGGATTTCCCTGCGTTTATTTGATGTTTGACTTTAAGCGTTTGTGGATCTACCGCAACGATAAGTTCGCTATTGTTAACCACCAACCACAACGTATTTCCGTATAACAAACCCGACTGCAATACATCGCCGATGGGCCTGTTATTAACGGCTTCAAAGGCATTCGACCATAGCGTGTTAGAATCGGGATTGTAGATATCCAGTTGGGCATTATTCCACATGAAATTCCCTTCACATAAAACCGCCACTCTTGTTTCTTTTGCCGAAACGATGCCATTACCTGAATCACTGGGCTCTTTGATGCAAGAGCCCAGTGATAGTATTAAAATTGTTATTAGTGAGGTGCGAATTCGCATGTTAATTGTGTTTGATAAAAGTAGCCGTAGACGTGCTTCCGTCATACATCTGAGCGCGCAACCAATACATTCCTACCGATAATGAGGAAATATCCAATTGCCCGTCATTTAATCCCATCGATTGAAGTTTCATTCCGCGATAATCGCAAATTTCTATGGTGCGAACTTTTGCAAATTCTGCAATTTGAATCTTGTCTGTCGCAGGATTCGGATATACCGATAGTGTTGATGGTTTTACTTTTTTTACACTTCCCGTGTGAATGATTGCAATTTTATCTAAGGCAAAATAAAGCGGGGTATTGATACCGAAATCGCCGACATCCGAACTCTGTAATTCAAAATGTATGGAATCGGTAGTGGTCGTTAGTCCTACAAATTGCCAGGTATCGAGTAAAAAATGTTTGGTTGTATCATCAGATCGAAAATCGGCAAGTATGACTTGTTGGGTTTTCTGTAATGTTCCGTTTAGGTACATATGGATATTTAAAATAAAACTGTCTTTATCAAATGCATTAAATTTTTTGGCAAAATTATCACCAAAGGCCATACTGTTATAGGCAAAGGTGGTATTGGTAATATAAAATCCATCTACATACTGTTTTATGGGGTCTGGATTTAAGAAATAAGCATTTTGTGTGCCAATCGCATATACTTCACCTCCTTCCTCAACCCCTTGGCCTGCTTTTGCCGCATACAAATGTTTACTGAAATCACTGGGTTCTAGGGTAGTGACATTTTTTCTAGAAAACGCCCATTGGTCTTTCCAATAGCCTCCCCAGGAAGTATCCCAACCAATATTCATGGATAATTTTGCTTGAAAAATACTATCGGGTACGGTGTATTGTGTTTGTCCGTTCGAGCCGTTCCAAACTTCCCCAGAGGGAATACTGGATTTTAACTCTTCAAAACCAATGAATTCCACAAGGGAAGTTTGCGCTTTACTTGAGCTGGTGAAAAACAAAGCAACTACCGCTAAAAAAAGACTGTTTTTAATCCTACTTTTCATATTTTATTGGGTTTAATTGTGGTTGATATTGAATAATATATTTTATTTAAATTTTGAAGTTTTGAATTATCATAAAGTATTACGAAATCCTAAAAATTCAAGTTGAGTTGTACATATACATTTCTCGGTGGCATGGGCCTACCGGGCATATTTTGATAGCTTACATCAAAAATATTGCGAATACCCACCCTGCATTCGGAGGAATTTTGTTTGAATTTTCCCCAATAAGAAGCTTTAAACATCCCTTCTAATGAAAACAATTGATAAAAGGGCATGTATTGGGAATTGTCGGTGGCGGTATATCGATTTCCTACTTTCTGCCACAATAATTTCAAGCTTGCGGTTTTAAATTTCAGGGCGAGCGCACTTGTGCTCATGATGTCGGGAACGAATATTTGCTGCATAAATTTGGACCCGGCTTGGCTTTTTACTGCAGACCGCACCCATTCGAAATTCTCAATTAACTCTAGCCTGCATGCGCCAATATCTTGGTTAATTTGGGCACTAATTTGCAGGCCGGCATATTGGCCAAAATACATATTTCGAGCGGCCCAATATGCACCTAGGGGCAACCAAATTATGGGATTATTAAGTTCGCGGTAAAACGGGGTGAATTCTAAATTCCAACTCAATTTTTGCATGTAAGTTGAATTCCAAAT
This sequence comes from Bacteroidia bacterium, assembly GCA_965655465.1. Classification (GTDB taxonomy): domain Bacteria; phylum Bacteroidota; class Bacteroidia; order NS11-12g; family UBA955; genus VMCP01. Next base: position 7,441 of record CBFHGY010000044.1, read on the forward strand.
CAATCCTATTTCGCTTCCCCAACCAATTTCCGGAACCAAAATATTTCGTTGAGAAACTTGCCAATACAGATCGTTTAACGTGGGTCTACGGAAACTGCGGTGAACATCTGTTTTTAGGTTGAGACCCTTGGTTAATGCAGTTTGAGTACCAAGGCCGCCTGTTAAGACCTGTTCGTTGAATTCGTATCGGGCATTGATTAGGTAATTCGTTTTACCTATTTCCGACTTCCAAGCGGAAAACAAGGCTGGTAATATGCGCGTTTCAGGCTTTGTATAATATTGTGATCTGCCTTTTTGCACTTGATAATCGAGACCGTAAACGGCCTTTCCCCATTTCGTTTGGTGATATATTTCAGTCTGCAAAAACACCATTTCCGCAGTAGAGGTATCACCGGATTGACCTTGAGCTACATAAATCAATCGATCGGATGTGTAGCCCACTTTTTGCGAAAAATGCCATTTATTTTTATGAAAATCGTACTGCAATAAATTACGCATCTGAAGATCTACTTGCTGTCCTAAAGCTTGTTCGGAACCATACAGAAATCCCAATCCACGATTCACCATTCCTAATTCTGAAACGAGTTTTATTGAATGATTCGCCAGGTTGTGGGCCGCCACCAATCGGATATTTTGATGGTCTAAATGGCTGTTAAAGGAGTTTCTTGTTTGTTGTTTTATGGGATCAAAGAAAACAAAATTGTTATTTTGCTTAATCCACGAACTTGCCAAATTTAAATAGGTATTCTTCCATCCTTTTCCCAATTGAAATCCCAATTGAGAATTACTCAGTGAAGTGGTTTCGGCAATCGTTTTAATTTTCAATGGGGAATTAAAACTCACTTTATTGTTGAGCATGACAGTACCGCCCACACTTCCGGACCCATACATGGCTGAATTTCCCCCTTCAATTAAAACGAGTTCATCCATTCCAAAGGTGGCTACTCCGTTAAAATCCATCATTCCCAACATGGGATGATTGATAGGCAAACCGTTCCACAACACTTGGGTTTGGGTGGCGTCTGCCCCTCTTTTAGAAATGGTCGCAGAGCCAGATACCCCATATTCTTTGAAAAATTGAGCGGCTTCCTGCATATTAAATGTGAGTAGACCTAGACCTTTACCCGCATTGAGTCGCACTTCCTTTCTTCCAACATTGGCAAATTCACTTCTATCGGCCCGAATATGAACGGTATCAACGGTGGGTATAGGAGTCGGTTTCCACGAAGTGGAATCTCCTAATGTGGCCAAGTAGGCGGCGATATGTACCAGATTTAGTAGCATAAATTACCCACTTGGAAATAAATAGCATGGAGCGCGCAGACACCCTTAAGGATCTGAAAACACCTACTACCGCGCTTTTATTCCCGAAAGCGGATTGTTGTTTTGAGCGTGGCAGGTCTTCTGACTTCCTCACTTCAGGCGCCTTCCCGTTTTCACAGTGGCATAAAGGCCTGGAGTATGTCTCTTTTGTTTTCAAAAAGAGATGAGGTTACAGCTGCGGGTACAGTCTCGGATTCACACCGAAGTTCCCTTTTCATTTCAAAACCATCTTGCCCGATGACTTTAAAAACCAAAACTCGATTGCAAACATACATGCGTTTGTTTAGAACTTTACACCCTTCTTTTCCACATTATTAATCGAATGAATCTGCGATATGTCGAAGCATTATCCACAATTGTGTTGAAGCTTGACTACCTTTGTGAATATGCTCAAGCGTCGCTTTTTTGGAATTTTATTTGCAATTCCCGCAATGGTTGTGGGTCAAAATACCCGTGTATTGGACCTGTCCGCCTGCATCAAGCTTGCAATGGAGGGGAACATTGATATTTTACTTAGTGACTTGAATAGAACGCAGAGCCACATCGATTACAAGCAAAGTTTATGGAATTTAGGTCCTGAAGTGAGTTTTTCTGGTGGTCAATTTTATCAAAGCGGACGTAGCATTGACCGATTCACCAATCAATTTGTACAAGAAACGGTTGGAAACAGTTCGGTACAATTGCAAAGCAGTTGGGTCATTTATTCGGGTGGAAGTTTGAGAAAAGCGGTTAAACGCAGTAAAAAACAAATGCAGGCAAGTGCCCTTGAATTGAAACAGACGCAACAAAATATTGCCCTCAGTGTTGCCCTTTCCTATCTGCAGTGCTTGCAAGCTAAAGAATTGCTCAAAGCCAACATTTCAAACTACGAATCCTTGATGCAAGATCAAAAACGCATTGAAAAACTGGTAGCAGCCGGAAGTGTAAACGAGGGCGTTCTATTGGCATCGAAAGCGCAATTGGCGCAGGCAGATGCACAGCGCATTTCCACACAAAACCAGCATGAAAGTGCCCTTTTAAATTTGAAAAATTTATTGCGGATTCCTGTAACTGAAAACTTCGACATCGCTTACACGATCGCTCCTGCGCCCGAGTACACGCAATATCCAACCCCCTTATCTGAACTTATTGACAGTGCCTTAATAAATAGAGCCGATTATCGTTCTGGACTTTTAAGGCGCGAAGCTGCAGCCCTATCAATATCTATTGCCAAAGCCCAATTATTGCCTGTTTTATCTATCGGGGGAAATTTGAGCTCCATATATTCGGATAAAGCACAAAGCATCACAGGTTTCAGCATAACAGGTACTCAACCTATTGGTATTGTTAAAGGTACTAATGAAATCGTAGAGGCACCCACCTTCAATTATCAAACTCAAACCATTGCGTTTGGCACTCAAATGCGAGACAATTTCGGACAGAGTTTCGGAGCGAATTTATCCGTACCCCTTTTTGGTAAATTACGCGCTCAAAATGGAGTAAAAAGTTCCCAATTGGCATTTATCCAACAAGATTTAAATGTAGAACGTATTCGCCAGAATGCTACCGTAGAAGTGAGCAATGCCTATCAAAGTTTCAAAAATGCCGCCGCACAATATCAAGCGCAACGACAGAATCATGAAGCACAGAGGTTGAATTTAGAGTTTGTACAAAAACGCTTCAACAATGGTCAAGCCACTTATTTCGAATTGCAATTAGCAAAAAACCAAGAGTTGATGGCATTTCAAAATCTCCTTGTGAATAAATACGAAGCGGCATTGCGCAATTTAATATTAGACGTAATGTACCGTGGAGACTTGCAATTATTAACCCCCTAGAAAGAATATCCCTCATGAAGAAAAAACATATCATCATCATCGCGGTTTCGGCCGTAGTCGTATTATTGATTTTATCCTCCATTTTTAAAGGTGGCAAACAGGATATTGAGGTGGTAACTCAGAAACTTGAACGAAGAGACATCATAGAAATCGTTACCGTTACGGGGAAAATCCAGCCCAAAAGAGAAGTAAAAATAAGTCCAGACGTAAGCGGAGAGATTACAGAAATGTATGTTTCTGAAGGGGATTCGGTAAAAAAAGGACAATTATTATTGAGTATCAATCCTGAAATTTACATCACTACCGTAAATCAACTTTCTGCTAACTTGAATAATGCCAAAGCGGGTCTTGCATCAGCAGAAGCTCAAGAAATTCGTGCAAAAAATAATTTGAAATTGGGTAAGGCCTTGTTTGAAAGACAAAGTCAACTCTATAAAGACCAGGTGATTAGTTTGCAAGAACTGGAAAATGCTAAAATGCAATTTCAGCAACAAGAAACCGAAGTAATTGTTGCCGAAAAGAGCAAAATGGCGGCAATTTATAATGTACGAAGTTTAGAAGCCCGTTTGGAAGAGGGTCAAAAAACATTGGGCCGCACGCGCATCACCGCTCCCCAGAATGGTATTGTGACCCAACTAAATAGCGAAAAAGGCGAACGTGTAGTTGGTACGGCTCAAATGGCGGGTACCGAAATAATGCGCATCAGCAATTTGAATGAGATGGAAGTAGAAGTTCAGATCAACGAGAATGACATTGTACGGGTACAATTAAATGATGAAGCCGATATCCGGGTAGATGCGTATCCCGAAAGAATTTTCAAAGGTCATGTAACTGAAATCGCCAATTCTGCGAAATTCAATGCCGCACAAAACATGAATGAGCAAGTTACCAATTACACTGTAAAGGTTTTAATAGATCCGAGCAGTTATCAGGATTTCATTGCTAAGGGGAACTTACAACCTTTTTTACCGGGAATGACAGCTTCAGCAGATATTAAAACGGAGATACGTAAACAGGTGTTGGCATTGCCAATTTCAGCCGTGACATCACGCAATCCAAAATCGGATACAAAAACAAGCGTAGAACTTAAGACTTGGGTATTCCGATATAATAAGGGAAAAGCCGAAGCTGTTGAGGTGAAAACAGGGATTCAAGACATCGACTATTTTGAAATGATTTCGGGATTGAAAGAAGGCGATGAAATTGTTGTTGAACCGGGAATGGCAGTGGCAAAGACCTTAATGGATGGCAGTAAGATCAAGCGATAAATCTCGAAATTGAATGTGCATTTTGCGCAAATAAAACGTGAAAATCTTTTTGAATTTATTACATAAAATCTGCAATTTTGGGGCTATTTGCGCACCACTTGTCGCGAATTTTCCAATAATTTCAAGCTTTTTTAAGAAGCATCCCCACCAAAGTATTTAGAGTTCTTCTTTTGGGCTTCTTTCTCTTTTTTACTGTAGGATTTCAGAAAGAAATATACCGCAGTAAATACGATAACGGATATAATCACTTCGTACATAAACACTTCGCCTTTAAAGGCATTGAGAGAAGCTGCTGTGGTATCGGAATTCATCCCACAAAATAACAACAAAAAGGCAATATTTGAGCCAATTTATGCGTAAATTGCGGTATATGTCAAGCAAGAATTATATCGAAACTAACAGAGAGCGTTTTTTAGACGAATTATTTCAATTGTTGCGTATCCCAAGCATCAGTGCAGATTCTGCTTATGCGGAAGATGTGCGCAAATGTGCTGAAACCGTTGCGGATTTCCTTAGAAATGCGGGTGCAGATAATGTAGTTTTGGAAGAAACGGCAGGATATCCTATCGTGTATGGTGAGAAAATAATAGATGCCAATTTGCCTACGGTATTGGTATATGGCCATTACGATGTTCAGCCTAGTGTACCCAATGATTTATGGCATACCCCCCCATTCGAACCTACGATTAAAGATGGTAAAATTTACGCCCGTGGTGCCTGCGATGATAAAGGTCAAATGTTCATGCACGTAAAAGCATTTGAATCGATGATGCAAACTCAAGAACTTGCCTGCAATATCAAATTCATGATTGAAGGAGAAGAAGAGGTTGGAAGTAATAATTTAGGTACCTATTGCAAGGCGAATAAAGAGAAATTGAAAGCCGATGTTATTTTAATTTCTGATACCTCTATGCTAGGAAACGATTTGCCAAGTATCGATATTGGTTTGCGTGGATTGAGTTATGTAGAAGTAGAAGTTACAGGTCCAAATATTGATTTGCACAGTGGAGTATACGGCGGTGCCGTTGCGAATCCTATAAATGTGTTATGTGATATGATTGCCAAAATGAAAGACGACAAGAATCACATTACCATTCCAGGTTTTTACGATGACGTGGTAATTGTTTCTGAGGAGGATCGCGCGGCTATGGCCAAAACACCATTTGATTTAGAGGCGTACAAAAAACATTTAGATATTGAAGATGTGATGGGTGAAGAAGGCTTTTCAACGATTGAACGCACTGGAATCCGACCCACATTGGATGTAAATGGCATTTGGGGCGGTTATATTGGAGAAGGAGCTAAAACCGTTTTACCATCCAAAGCTTATGCTAAGATTTCAATGCGTTTGGTACCCAATCAAAGTTCCGATAAAATAACCCAGATTTTCAGTGAATATTTTGAATCTATTGCCCCTAAAGGAGTACGTGTTAAAGTTACTCCACATCATGGAGGCGAGCCGGTTTTAACTCCTACAGATAGTATTCCCTTTAAAGCTGCCGCCGCTGCAATGAAAGATACCTTTGGTAAAGATCCTATCCCAACACGAGGAGGAGGTAGTATTCCTATTGTTGCTCTTTTCGAAAAAGAATTGCAAACCAAAACGGTATTAATGGGCTTCGGATTGGATAGTGATGCCATTCACTCTCCTAATGAGCATTATGGCGTTTTCAATTATTTCAGAGGAATTGAAACCATTCCAAGGTTCTTCCATCATTTTGCAGAAATGAATAAATAAGCATATGGCGCTCCTTGATGGTGAAGTATACGAAGCATATCGACATGAGCTGCTAAACAAATATCGTTTGCTTTTGCGAACGCTAAGTGGTAAGGTATCTAAGGATAAAATCAAAAGCGTTCGAGAAGCTTTCGATTTTGCTGCTCGCGCCCATGAAGGAACTGTTCGCAAAAGCGGAGAACCCTATATTTTTCACCCACTGGCGGTGGCACAAATAGCCGCCGCCGAATTGGGATTAGGCGCAACCTCTGTTATCTGCGCCTTATTGCATGATGTGGTTGAAGATACCGAAATCACCCTTGAAGATATCGAAAGAAAGTTTGGTTCAAAAGTTGCGACGATAATTGGTGGACTCACCAAGATCTCAGTGGTATTTGAAACGGTAGACAGCGACTCAAGTATTCAAGCTGAGAATTTCAAAAAAATGCTTCTCACTTTAGGAGAAGATTTGCGTGTAATTCTCATTAAGTTGTGTGATCGCTTGCACAACATGCGTACTTTAGGATCAGTTCCGGAGAAAACGAAACTGAAAATTGCCTCCGAAACCATGTTTATTTATGCGCCCCTCGCCCATCGCTTGGGTTTGAATGCTGTGAAGATTGAAATGGAAGACCTTGCTCTAAAATATACAGATGCAAATGCCTACAGGACCATATCAGATAAAATCAGTGAGACCAAACAAGCAAGGCAGCGTTATATCCGGGAATTCATTGAACCCTTGAACGAAGAATTAGAACGTTCGGGTATGAAAATTCACGAGATTAAAGGAAGGCCCAAAAGCATTCATAGCATACATAGAAAGATGATGACCCAAGGAATTCCTTTCGAAGAAGTTTATGATGCTTTTGCCATTAGAGTTATTTTAGATACTGAGATCCAAAACGAAAAATCAGATTGTTGGAGGGTTTACAGCATTATTACAGATCGTTACCGGCCTCACCAAGGCAGGTTACGCGATTGGTTAAGCAGACCTAAAACCAACGGATATTCGGCACTACATACCACCGTATTAGGACCTAAAGGCCGATGGGTAGAAGTACAAATTCGTTCAAAACGAATGGACGATATTGCCGAAAGAGGATTAGCTGCTCATTGGCGCTATAAAGCCCAGTTAGGCGATAATAGCAATACTCCACAGGATGAAGCCTTTGAAAATTGGTTAAACGCCGTTAAAGAGACTTTAGAGAATAATGATCTAACGGCGATGGATTTGGTTAACGAATTCAAATATTCTTTATTGGGAGAAGAAATTTATGTATTTACCCCAAAAGGAGAGGTAAAATCGATGCCTGTAGGTTCGGTTGCCTTAGATTTTGGATTTGCCATTCATACTGAAGTCGGATTGACTACCTTAGGTGCCAAGGTTAATAATAAATTGGTCGCTATAGGACATGAACTTAAAAACGGTGACATCGTAGAGATTCTGACTACCCAAAAGCATCGAGCAAACGTGCAATGGTTAGAGGTTGTTCGCACGGGAAGAGCCCGAACCAAAATACGAGAATTCTTAAGAGACGAGAAGACCAAACAAGCAGGTCGTGGCAAAAGTATTATGGAACGCATGTGTCAAAAACATGATGTTCCGTTTACGGATAAAAATCTTCAGCTGATTTACAAGCATTACAAATACAAAAGTGCGAGTGAATTTTTTCATGCGGTTGCAGAGAGTAAAATTCGGATGACACGGGAAATCCTTATGGATATACTGTTTCAAAAGGAAAACAAAGTTGAAGTTCCCCCGAAAAAAGAACGTAAAAAAAGTGCTGGACAGATTGTATTTGGGGAAGATTACGAGATGCCTTACTCCTTGGCACAATGTTGCAATCCCCTACCAGGAGAGCCTATTTTTGGGTTTGTTACGGTGAGCGATGGCGTAAGCATTCACAGAACCACCTGTCCGAATGCATCTAAATTAATGAGTCAGTACGGATATCGAATTATCCCAGCTTCTTGGCAATCCGATTATAGCAAAGCATTTGACGCACATATTTCAGTGCGTGGAATCGATGATGTAGGAATTGTAAGTCGCATCACCGATATCATATCTAAAGATTTACAAGTGAACATGAAAAGCATCAATATTAAAGCCAATGCCGATGGAACTTTTGGCGGAAATATTGAAGTAATGGTGAATAATGCTGAAGATTTCAAAGAGTTGTTAACTCGAATCAAGAGTACCCATAAATATATTGAGGTTGAGCGAATCGAATCACTCAACCTCAATTAAGGGGAATTTAACTAATTTTTAAGCGCCTTCTAGTGCCGCAACACCACCTACAATCTCCGAAATTTCACGGGTAATTGCAGCTTGTCTTGCTTGGTTGTAAGCCAAACGGAGCGATGATAATAATTCACCCGCATTATCGGTGGCTTTATCCATTGCTACCATTCGAGCACCATGCTCAGAAGCCAAGGAATCTAAAAGTGCACGATATACTTGTGTCTTTAAAGATCTTGGAATTAAATCTTCCAAAATCGCAATTTTAGAAGGTTCAAATAGGTACTCCGTCGCGTTATTTTGTGCGTTATCCACTTTAGAAACTACGGGCAACAAAACTTCATTGGTAAGAATTTGAGTTGCCGCATTTTTAAATTGATTGAAAACCAATTCAATTTTGTCATAGCTTCCGGATTTAAATTTCTCGATTAACATCTCAGTAAAATCGAACGCTTTTGCAGCATTTAAATCTACAGATAAACTTTGATACTCCAAGTTAATCGCATACCCGTAACGCTTAAGGGTTTCACCCGCTTTTTTACCTACACAAAGAATTTCAACATTGCCTTGTTTATTCAAATCTTTGTAATCGTTTTGAAGTAAATGCAGCGCTCTTTTTGCAACGTTAGCATTAAAGGCACCACACAATCCACGATCACTAGAAATTACAACAAGACAAACTTTTTTTACTTCCCGTTGATTAAAATACACGGCCAAACGATCATCATCGACACTTTCCTGAAGATTTGCCATAATTCCTTTTAATTTAAGGGCATAGGGTCTCATCCGCACGATGGCATCGCTGGCCTTCCTCAATTTTGTAGCGCTCACCAATTTCATCGCTTTGGTGATCTGTTGCGTACTGATTGTGGAGGATATTCGAGCGCGTATTTCTTTTTGATTCGACATTTAGATATCGATTAAGCGGTGTAGTTCAATGAAATTTCAGCTCCAACAGCTTCCAAAACGCTGGTTACATTATCGTCAATTTTACCTGACTTCAATGCCACTAAAACATCTTTATGTTTTTGCTCTAAATAGGATACAAAAGCAGTTTCAAACTCACGGATTTTATTCACCGGAATGTTTCTCAACTTATTTTTTGTACCTAAATAAATCATCGCAATTTGGTTCTCTACTGTTTGAGGAGAAAACTGCGCTTGTTTCAACATTTCCACGTTACGAGCACCTTTTTCTAATACCGATTTGGTTGCAGCATCTAAGTCCGAACCAAATTTGGCAAAGGCTTCCAATTCTCTATATTGAGCTTGGTCAAGCTTTAGGGTACCAGCGACTTTTTTCATGGATTTAATTTGAGCATTACCCCCTACACGAGATACCGAAATACCCACGTTAATCGCAGGGCGAACACCCGAGTTAAACAAGTTCGATTCCAAGAATATCTGTCCGTCAGTAATTGAAATTACGTTGGTTGGGATATAAGCAGAAACGTCACCTGCTTGGGTTTCGATAATAGGCAATGCAGTCAATGAACCACCACCGCGAACTTTACCTTCTAAAGAAGCGGGTAAATCATTCATTTTTGAAGTAATTTCATCGTTAGAGTTCAATTTACAAGCACGCTCAAGAATACGGCTATGCAAGTAAAATACGTCTCCTGGGTATGCTTCACGCCCTGGAGGACGACGCAATAACAAGGAAACCTCACGGTATGCAACGGCTTGTTTTGACAAATCGTCATAAACTACCAATGCAGGCAATCCTAAATCTCTGAAATATTCACCAATGGCACATCCAGACATTGGAGAGAAAAACTGTAAAGGCGCTGGTGCAGAAGCTGGTGCAGAAACCACCACGGTATAAGCCATAGCTCCGTTCTCTTCTAAGGACTTAACTACTTGTTTAACTGTAGATTCTTTCTGTCCGCATGCTACATAAATACAAAATACGGGCTTTCCAGCTTCGTAAAATTCTTTTTGATTGATGATAGTATCGATAGCAATAGCCGTTTTACCTGTTTGACGGTCTCCAATGATCAATTCACGCTGACCTCTACCAATAGGAATCATGGCGTCAATCGCCTTGATACCTGTTTGTAAAGGTTCGGTAACTGGTTCACGGAACAATACACCAGGAGCTTTACGTTCTAGGGGCA
>CBFHGY010000045.1:0-9998 GCA_965655465.1 Bacteroidia bacterium
TACTGGCACCCGACGGCACGGCCGCACGGCCGAAACCGCCATCTTCAGTGAAAACTTCCGCCTCAACGGTAGGATTGCCTCTAGAATCTAAAATCTGACGGGCTTGAATGTGGGTAATTTGACTCATAATGGTATATTTTTATTTTTTGAGAAAGCTTATTGTAAGATTTGTGGCGGTTCAAGTCACATTGCACTAGCACGCCGCAAACCCAATGTTTGGTTATTTTTTGTGTTGATTGATTAGGCTTATAAAATCATCGAATAAATACAATGAATCGTGAGGCCCTGGTGAGGCTTCTGGATGGTGTTGCACGGAAAATGCAGGCTTATCTTTACGCGCAATCCCTTCCACAGTATTATCATTGAGATTAACGTGGGTTAAGGTTATTGTATCTGCAAGGTCTTCATCGTAGGCAACTGCAAAACCATGATTTTGACTGGTAATTTCAGATCTGCCCGTAATTAAGTTTTTCACGGGATGATTGCAACCGCGATGTCCGTGGTGCATTTTATAGGTTTTTAAACCACTGGCCAAACTCAGTAATTGATGGCCCAAACAAATCCCAAAGCTAGGTATTCCAGATTCTACAACATCCTTAACCGTAGCAATGGCATCGACCATAGATGCTGGGTCACCAGGACCGTTAGAGATCATAAACCCATCAGGATTCCAGGCTAATATTTCAGAGGCTGGGGTATTGTAAGGAAACACACCAAGATCACACCCCCTTTTTTTCAATTCACGGGAAATGTTTTCTTTATTACCAAAATCGATGAGTGCAACACGATGCTGGGCATTTTCACCCGCACTTTCATAAAAATGGGACGTTGAAACTTGGGGCGCTAAATTCAAACCCGTCATATCCGGGATTTCTAAAACGGTTTTCTTTAAGGCTTCAACGTCTAGAATTTCAGAAGAAATAATGGCATTTTGTGCACCAGTATCGCGCAAATGTGCTACAAGCTTGCGGGTATCAATATCTGAAATCCCTACAATTTGATGATCTATAAAATACTGATCAAGACTTCCACTTCCCTGCTTTCTTGAAAAATTAGGAGAAAATTTCTTACAAACTAATCCAGATATTTTTATGGAGTCACTTTCAATTTCTTCGGAATGCACGCCATAATTTCCGATATGATCGGAAGTCATTACGACGATTTGACCGAAGTAAGAAGGGTCCGTAAAGATTTCTTGGTAACCGGTCATGCCTGTGTTGAAACAAATTTCTCCGGTGCTTGTGCCAATTTTTCCGATGGCATTTCCTTCAAAGACAGAACCGTCTTGAAGTACTAATAGGGCTTTAGATAGTTGTGGATTCACTCTAAGGATGCAAATTTGGGCAATTGTGGTGATTTAACCAAATAAATGGACCTTATGTTACCCACAAATATTCGCAAGTACTTCTTGTTAACCGCGGGTTGGTACTGGCCTTAACTCTGAACATCTAGGAAGCCTTTATGTCCATGTTTGAAGCCAAGTTAATCCGTGTAATCGGCGAAATCAAAATTGAATAATTTTAAGCGAATAATCGAATACCATTACTGCGATTGGGAATCCATAAACACAAATTGCAGCAGTTCTCTATAGTTGATATATCAATCGAATTATTCAAATTCAGCCGATTGGGGTTTCCAAAGCGAGTACAACATGCTTAAACTAAGCACTCCTAAAATAACCAATAAGTTATGAATATGATTAAACCCAATGGCATGAAATTGATGTTCCAAAAGCATTTTGGTCCCTATAAATACAAGAATGGCGGCTAGTCCATATTTCAACGCCCAGAATTTATCGATACCGTGTCCGATTAAAAAATATAAGCTGCGCAATCCCAAAATAGCGAAAATATTAGAAAAGAAGACCAAATACGGATCTCGCGTTATTCCAAAAACCGCAGGAACACTATCGATAGCGAAAACAACATCCGTAAATTCGATAATGAGTAGAACTACGAACAATACAGTAACGTGTAAAACTCCATTTTCACGTATAAAGAAATGTCCCCGATCATTAGAAACCTCCGAAACTGGGAATATTTTCTTAACGGCTTTCATTATAAAATGTTCTTTGGGATCTTGGGACTCTTTTTCTTTTTCGAAGGCCAATTTCAGGCCCGAGAACAGCAATAATGCGCCAAATACATACATTACCCATTCAAACTTTTGAATGGCGGCGCTTCCCAAATAAATAAAAATAAAGCGAAGTACCATGGCTCCAATCACACCCCACAATAAAATTTTTCTTTCATTATGTTCTCGAACGTGGAAAGATTTAAATACTAAAAGCATTACGAATAAATTATCGATGCTTAATGCGTATTCCAATAAATATCCCGAAAAATAAAGCCACATTGAAGTTGTTTGGAAGGATTTCATCGAAGATTCGAAATCCGATTTCATTTCAAACGAATTGCCATATTTCTGATGATATGCCTTTAATTGATCGAAGGTATGAATTTCATGAAGGTGTGGAATCAAAAAATAAATGGCCACTACTGAAGCAAGCCCTAAAAGAAACCAAAACAGGCTTCTTTTTATGCTTTCCTTAAGTGTTAAATGCCCATCATCATCTTTAGATAGAAGTCCTAAATCTAAAATTAACGATAAAGCAATAACTGCCACAAGCACAATTAAAACGAGGGTAGATTCCATTTAAGTTGCAAAAATCGGCTCTTTTGTTGGCAAAACAACACAGAAGCACTTAGTTTTGTTAAATGAACAACGTATTTGGTCGAATTTTCACAAGAGTGAGTGCGGCGCTACTCGCTTTTTTACTGGTTTTTGTAGGATCATCATATACCCCAGAAGAGGGTATGTTTCCATTAAATTACCTCAATATTACCCAGTTAAAAAATGCGGGCATGCAATTAGATGCAGAAGATATTTTCAATCCAGGTCAAGTTTCCTTAACCGATGCCTTAGTAAATGTGGGTGGTTGCACGGGATCTTTTATTTCAACAGAGGGTCTGATTATCACCAACCACCATTGCGTTTACGGCAATGTGGCACGATTAAGCTCATCCGAACATAATTATTTGGAGAATGGATTTGTGGCTAAAGAAAAATCTCAGGAGTTGCCCGTTTCTATGCCTTGTAAAATAACCCAAAGTTACGAGGACGTGAGTGAACTTGTGTTAGAAGGTACTTCAGAAACCAACACCCCTGCTGAGCGTTTTGAATTAATCGGAAAAAACATCCAAGAAATCATCAAAAAAGAAAAGTCCAAATACCCAGAACTAACTATAGAAGTTTCTGAAATGTTTACGGGTAAAAGTTATACATTATTCCGATATATCTTTTTACAGGATGTGCGTTTGGTTATGGCTCCTCCGCTAACCGTAGGACAATTCGGAGGGGATACCGACAATTGGGAATGGCCACGTCATAACGGTGACTTCTCCTTAGTTCGCGCATACGTGGGTAAAGACGGAAAACCTGCTCCATACTCAAAAGACAACATCCCCTACACTCCAAAGAACACGTTAAAAATCAATCCTAAAGGAACCCAAGAAAACGATTTCGTGTTTATTATGGGATATCCTGGTCGCACTTTCAGACACGAAAGTGGATCTTATTTACAGTTCCAACAAGAGGTTCAATTGCCTGTTATCCAGGAATTTTTTAAAGAGTATATCGATTGGATGAAGGAATTGAGTGCAGATAATACCGACAAAAGATTGGCGCTTGCCGGAACTATACAAAGTTTAGAAAACACAGAAAAAAATTATCGCGGTAAAATCCAAGGTTTGCGTCGTACCGATATTGTTCAAGCACGTCAAGCTCAAGATTTAGCATTGAAAACATCATATAAAAGAGGCAGTAATGAAGGCAATCAAGCAGAAAAAGTGGTTAAACGAATAGACGAAATTTGGAATTTACGTAATCGGTATGGGGCCGCTTATTTCTATTCCCAAAGTTTTATTCGGCAATCTAAAGCTTTCCAAATAGCACTAATTACACAAGAAGTGATCCAAATATTGGAAACATCTCCTGTAAAGGGAAACAAAACCGCTACAGATTCCACTTTGAACACATATCAAAAGCTCATTAAACGCATGTATCCACTTTTGGATGAAGAACTCGAGCGACGGGCATTCGTGAAAATTTCCAACGGAATCATAGAAAATGCGCAAAATATAGGCAGTCCCGAAATAACCACTAACTTATCCCTTAATAAGCTTAACGAAAAAGAAGCTCAAACCTTGGCTAAAGATGTACTACTAAACAACCAGGCAATGTTAAAACTCCTTAATAAGGATCCGAATAAATTATTAAACACAGTGCGTAAAAGCGCCATATTTCAACGTGTTTCAGGAATGCAAGCGTCACGCACTCATATTCTAAATAATTGGAGAGAAACCGAATTGGAATTGGCATCTTTAATGCCTCAGTATATAGGTTTCCGTGAGGATTATTTGCAGTCGAAGTTCATTCCTGATGCGAATAGCACAATGCGATTAACGTACGGATATATCAAATCATATAAACCCAATGACGGGGAAATACATTACCCTTTTACTTCATTAGATGGTATATTCGAAAAAGCCAACACGCAACCAGATTATCGATTGCCATCAGACGTACAAGATAAATTACGGCAAAAGGACGTACCTGCCATTTTTAAAGATCCCAAAACAGGTAAAATCGTAGTAGGTATTTTGTATAATATGGATACTACCGGTGGCAATTCAGGGTCCCCAGTATTAAATTCTCGCGGAGAATTAATTGGTATTAACTTTGATAGGAGCTTTACGGCTACCATTAATGACTATGCTTGGAATGAGCAATACTCAAGAAGTATCGGTTGCGACATTAGATATGTACTCTATGTACTTAAATATGTAAGTCAAGCCAATAAAGTCATCGATGAAATGGGAGTTAAATTGTGAGAATAGTCACTAATTCAATAATCAAATAATACGAAATTTGTGTCATGGGAATATTATCATCATTATTCGGAAGTAAAAATAAAGTAGATTTGGGCGAATTAATTGCACAAGGTGCACAAATTATTGATGTTCGCTCTCCTGCTGAATATGCATCGGGACACATAAAAAAAGCCATCAATATACCTTTGGACAAACTGCCACAGGCTTTAAAAAAGGTATCCAAAGATAAACCCGTTATAACCTGTTGCGCTTCTGGCATGAGAAGTGCATCAGCAAAAAGCATATTGAGTAAAGCAGGATATAATGTTCAGAATGGAGGTGCCTGGACTAATTTACGAAAATACGAGAAATGAGCAAATTTCAAGACTTAATCAATCAAAGCAAACCGGTACTGGTAGATTTTACTGCATCATGGTGTGGACCTTGTAAAGTACAAGCACCCATTCTTGAAAAAGTAAAAGGGGAAGTTGGCGATCGAGCGAGTATCGTAAAGATAGACGTAGATAAAAACCCTGGAATCGCAAAAAACATGCAAATTCAAGGGGTACCAACTTTGATATTGTTTCGTAACGGAAAACAAGTTTGGCGTAAGTCGGGAGTAGTTGACCAAGGAACCTTAGTTACCTTAATTCAACAGCATGGTGTAAAGTAATGGATTTTAGTATCTAATAATTTTCAAACCCAAAAGAAGGTCAGCATTAAAGTTTTAAAAGTAATAAAATCAACCTCGGAAGATAGCACTTTCGAGGTTTTTTGTTTCCGAGAATCATGGATTATGGTGTGTCCATACCCTATTGCATCCACAATACTACCAAATAAACCTGAGAACCGAATCAAATACTCCAAATAACAAAACTTTACAATCACCCATATCCGGTTCATACTAAAACGAAAAAAGGCCGCAATTGCGGCCTTTTTTATATAGTACGAGTAAACGAATTATTCAGCAGATGCATCTGCATCTGTAGATTTAACGTCTTCAACTTGAGCTTCTTGATCTACAGTGTTAGCAGGAGCTGCAGGAGTTGTTTTTGCAGTAGCACCACGACGAGAGCGACGGGTAGTAGATTTCTTCTTATCTTCTTTATTGAATCCATCAAAGTATTCATTAAAGTCTACAAGTTCAATCATAGCCATATCGGCATTATCTCCCATACGATTTCCTATTTTCAAGATACGCGTATAACCACCAGGACGGTTAGCCACTTTTTCACCTACAACAGTGAAAAGTTCACTTACCGCATGTTTATCTTTAAGATAAGCAAAAACAGTTCTTTGGTTATGGGTACAAGAATCTTTACTTTTGGTAATAAGAGGTTCTACATACACACGCAAAGCTTTTGCTTTAGCAATAGTAGTAACAATACGCTTATGTTTGATCAAAGAAGAAGCCATGTTCGCCAACATCGCTTTACGGTGTGACGTAGTTCTACTTAAATGGTTTATTTTTTTACCGTGTCTCATTTATTTAATCGTCGTTAAGATTGTATTTAGAAACGTCCATTCCAAAATGCAAACCGCGATCTCTCACAAACTCTTCGAGTTCAGAAAGGGATTTTTTACCGAAGTTCCGAAATTTCAATAGATCGTCGATGTGGTAGTTTACCAATTCACCTAGGGTTTTAATTTCTGCTGCTTTCAAACAGTTATATGCTCTAACAGAGAGATCTAGGTCTGCTAAAGAAGTCTTAAGAATTTTGCGCATTTGCAAGAAACTTTCATCCACTTCTTCTACGATGCTAGAAACTTTTGTTTCAGGCATAATATTTTCATCGCTAAAGAGCACAAAGTGTTCGATAAGGATTTTTGCAGCTTCTTTAAGGGCTTCTTCAGGGTGAATACTACCGTCTGTAGTAACATCCATCACCAATCTTTCAAAATCTGTTTTTTGTTCAACGCGATAATCTTCGATATTGAATTTAACATTTTTGATTGGCGTAAAGATAGAATCCACAGCGATAACGCCAATTGGAGCATCTTTTTGTTTGTTCTCATCAGCTGGAACGTATCCGCGACCTTTAGAAACTGTTAGTTCCAATTCAAGATTTACGGTAGGATCCATGTTACAAATAACCAACTCCGGGTTAAGGATGGTATAATCGTTGGTATAGCGCCCGATGTCACCAGCAAGGAATTGATCTTTCCCTTTAATACTGATAAAAATCTTATCTTGCTCTTCTGAAGCAGTATTGGATTTGAAGCGTACTTGTTTTAGATTCAAAACAATTTCAACCACATCTTCTACAATGCCTTTTACGGTTGAGAATTCATGATCGGCGCCTTGAATCTTCACCGCAGAAATTGCAAAACCTTCTAAAGAAGATAACAACACGCGGCGCATGGCATTTCCGATGGTAACGCCATATCCTTTTTCCAATGGGAAGAACTCAAACGTCCCAGTGGCTTCATTAGATTTGGTCATTACAACCTTATTTGGTTTTTGAAATGGTATAACACCCATAATTTTTAAATTTAAATATTATTTACTGTATAACTCGACGATCAAATTTTCCTTAATATTTTCAGGAATTTCTGAGCGCTCGGGGTAAGTAACGAAAGTACCTTGCATTTCTTGTCCATTCCAGAGTATCCAGCTAAAGCGTGAATGAGCGGAAGATGAACCCCCAGAAACCACTTCAAGCGACTTAGAACGTTCACGAACAGCAACTACATCTCCGGGGCGCATTTGGTAGCTAGGAATGTTCACAACCTCACCATTAACGGTGATATGACGGTGAGAAACCAACTGACGTGCGCTTCGACGTGTAGGAGCGATTCCCATACGGTAAACGGTATTGTCTAAACGTGCTTCTAGGAAACGCAATAAGTTTTCACCCGTAATTCCTTTTTTAGCTGCTGCTTTATTAAAAGTGTTACGGAATTGCTTTTCAAGTACACCATAGATGTATTTTGCTTTTTGCTTTTCAGCTAACTGAACTGCATATTCCGATTGCTTCGGACGGCGACGTGAGTTACCGTGTTGACCTGGGCCGTAGTTTTTGCGTTCTAACGCTTTATCTCTGCCGAATATTGCTTCTCTAAAACGACGAGAAACTTTGGATTTTGGACCTGTATATCTTGCCATGAATCTGTTACTTTAATTATACTCTTCTACGTTTAGGAGGACGACAACCGTTGTGTGGCATTGGAGTAATGTCGGTAATGGTACCTACTTCAATACCTACTGTTTGCAAGTTGCGGATCGCACTATCGCGACCTGAACCTGGACCTTTAACGAATACATCAACCTTGCGTAAACCTGCATCATAAGCAACTTTAGCGCAATCCAATACTGCTACTTGAGCTGCATAAGGAGTATTCTTTTTTGATCCACGGAAACCCATTTTACCAGAGGATGACCAGGAGATCACTTGTCCTTCGATATTCGTTACCGATATGATGACATTGTTAAAGGTTGCACGTATGTGAACCTGTCCAAGCGCATCAACTTTAACTTTTTTCTTTTGTGCTTTCTTTTGAGCCATGTTAATTTACGTGCTTAATTATTTGGTTGCTTTTTTCTTACCTGCAACGGTCTTTTTCTTACCTTTACGTGTACGTGCGTTTGTGCGGGTCTTTTGACCACGTACCGGTAAACCTTTACGATGGCGTTGACCTCTGTAACAACCGATATCCATTAAACGCTTAATGTTTAATTGGATTTCTGAACGCAATTCACCTTCAGTTTTCAAGTTTTCGGTGATGAATCCACGAATTGCTGCCAATTCGTCATCGTTCCACTCGTTAACTTTTTTGTCTTGTGAAATGCCTGCGCTATCTAAAATTTGCGCTGCTGTGCTATTTCCAATACCGTAGATATAGGTTAAACCTATAACACCACGTTTATTTTTGGGAATATCTATACCTGCTATCCTAGCCATGTTATTTTATCCTTGACGTTGTTTGAATTTAGGGTTCTTCTTGTTTATCACGTACACTCTTCCTTTACGGCGTACGATCTTGCAGTCCTCACTGCGTTTCTTGACAGATGTTCTAACTTTCATATCAATTAATGCTTATATCTTAGAGTTATGCGACCTCTTGTTAAATCGTATGGAGACATTTCCACCTGCACTTTATCACCTGGGAGAATACGGATATAATGCATACGCATCTTACCAGAAATGGTGGCGATGATTTCATGACCGTTACTCAACTTAACGCGGAACATTGCGTTAGAAAGGGCTTCGGAAATTACACCATCTTGTTTTATTGCGTCTTGCTTGGACATATCAAAAGGGTTGCAAAAATAGTATTTTTTTTTTAAATATCAACTTGTTGGTACTGGTTTGTCATTCTTCCTTTCAAACGGCCGCCTCCACTCATAAATCCGTCGTACTTACGCATCAGTAAATAGGATTCTATTTGCTGTAAGGTATCTAATACAACGCCTACGAGAATCAGCAAGCTGGTTCCACCGAAAAATTGCGCAAACTCTTGGTTAACGTTTGCTTTCACAGCAAACACGGGAAGTATAGCAATAATACTTATGAAGATAGCACCTGGGAGGGTGATACGGGTAATCACGCTATCGATGAAATTTGCAGTTTGCTTACCTGGCTTAACACCGGGAATAAATCCATTATTGCGTTTCATGTCGTCTGCCATCTGTACAGGGTTAAAAATAATAACCGTGTAAAAATATGTAAACACGATGATCAAGAATACCAAGAAAGCATTATGACCAAAACTATAAGGATTCATTAAACTCAACAACCAACCTGGAGCAGTAGTTTCTGTGTAGAAACTACCAATTGTAGCTGGTAAGAAAAGCAAAGCTTGTGCGAAAATGATCGGCATTACACCTGCTGCCAAAATTTTAATTGGCAAATACTGGCGTGCACCACCATATTGGCGATTACCGATTACTCTCTTGGCATAGTTGACGCTGATTTTACGCGTACCTTGGGTAAGCATAATCACAAACAATACAACCATAAACCAAATCACAAGTTCAACGATGAACAAGATTGGTCCACCTTTAGTCAATCGGAATAAAAACTCTCCAACGATTGCTGCAGGCATACGGGCAATAATTCCCACCATAATAATCAAACTGATTCCGTTACCTAATCCACGGTCTGTAATCCGCTCTCCCATCCACAT
>CBFHGY010000045.1:10098-17662 GCA_965655465.1 Bacteroidia bacterium
GTGAACATGGTTCCTGCTGTTAACAAGAAGATATTTGTAATTATGAACATTCCCTTAGATAAGGTATCTCCATAATTAAACAACAGAGCGGCTTGATTGCCAGGAGTGGACATTATATTATTCAGGTAAGCATAGGCTTGTACTGAGGTAAATATAATAGTCAAGATACGCGTGTACTGATTGATCTTACGACGGCCTTCCTCGCCTTCCTTTTGAATACGTTGGAAACTCGGAATGGCAATGGAAACCAATTGCATGAAAATCGAAGCTGAAATATAGGGCATGATTCCCAAGGCAAAAATGGCACCGCGAGCAAAAGCTCCCCCGGCAAAGGTATTGATCAGACCCAAGATGTTATTCTTGGTTTGTCCTTTCAATCCCTCCAGCATTTCTGCATCAATCCCGGGAAGGATGATATAAGAACCTAGACGGTAAATCACCAAAAGCATAAGCGTATACGTGATACGCTTACGGAGCTCCTCAATGGCCCAAATATGTTTGAAGGTGTCGAGGAATTTTTTCATAATTATTTCTCGATTACGTGAACACTACCACCGGCTGCCTCAATAGCGGCTTTGGCAGTTTCACTAAATTTGTTAGCGTGAACTTCTAAGGATGCTTTGATTTCGCCACGTCCTAATACTTTAAATAAATCGTGCTTCCCAATAAGGTGTTTGTTCAACAGAACGTCACGAGTTATTACTTTCACGCCTAATTCTTCAGAAAGCTGTTGCAATACATCAATATTAATTGACGCATATTCTACACGGTTGATATTTTTGAATCCTCCTTTAGGAATACGGCGTTGTAGTGGCATTTGACCACCTTCAAAACCTACCTTACGAGAATAACCCGTGCGAGATTGAGCTCCTTTGTGACCTTTTGTGGAAGTACCACCACGGCCAGAACCTTGACCACGACCGATACGCTTTCTATTTTTAACCGAACCAGCGGCCGGTTTTAAGTTACTTAAGTCCATTAGGCGTTTTCAATTTTTAATAAATGTTCAACTGTACGGATCATGCCTTGGATTTGAGGATTCAATTCCACTTCACGACTCGCATGCATTTTACGTAAACCTAAAGCCCATAAGGTAGCTTTTTGGTTTTTAGGGTATCCAATACCGCTTTTTATTTGTGTGATTTTAACCTTCGCCATGATATTAACCGTTAAACACTTGTTTTATACTGATACCACGTAATTGAGCTACACTGTTTGCATCACGCATACTGGTAAGTGCCTTAAAAGTAGCTTTTACCACGTTATGTGGGTTAGAGGAACCCTTAGACTTAGCCAATACGTCTGTTACACCCGCACTTTCTAATACAGCACGCATTGCACCACCGGCAATTACACCTGTACCGTGGGAAGCAGGACGTAACAATACGCGACCACCACCAAATTTACCTAATTGTTCGTGAGGAACGGTTCCATTGATTACTGGTACCTTGATAAGGTTCTTTTTAGCATCTTCGATACCTTTATTAATGGCTTCGATAACTTCACCTGATTTACCTAATCCATGACCTACAGTACCATTGCTATCGCCAACAACAACAAGGGCAGTAAAACTAAAGGTACGTCCACCTTTGGTAACTTTTGCTACACGATTGATGGATACAACACGCTCTGTCAAGGTGATGTCTCCTGGACGGATACGTTGATTATTATTCAAATTTGACATGTTGTTTTCTTAACTAATTAGAACTTAAGACCTCCTTCACGAGCTCCGTCGGCCAAACTTTTCACACGACCGTGGTACAAGTATCCACCGCGATCAAACACTACTTGCTCAATACCTGCAGTTTTTGCAAGTTCAGCAATTTTTTTACCTACTAAAGCGGCTTTTGCTACTTTAGTGTCTTTATTCTCTTGGATATCGGTTGCACGAGAAGAAGCTGCGGCCAATGTTACGCCGTTTGCATCATCAACGAGTTGTGCATAGATATCTTTATTGCTACGAAAAACACTCAAACGCGGGCGATCAGCGGTACCTGAAATCACGCCGCGAACGCGTTTACGAATCTTATCTCTTCTAGAAACTTTATTCTTTGCCATGATTTAATATTATTTTTTACCGGCAGATTTACCTGCTTTTTTACGTAGAACTTCACCCGCAAATTTGATACCTTTTCCTTTGTATGGCTCAGGTTTACGGAAGGAACGAATTTTAGCAGCTACTTGACCTAACAATTGCTTATCGCAACTGGTCATTGTAATGTTTGGATTCTTACCTTTAACAGTTTCGGTAGTTACCGTGATTTCAGAAGGCACCTGCAACAAAATTTTGTGCGAGTAACCTACTACGAATTCTACCAAGTTACCTTGGTTAGAAACTTTGTAACCTACACCGACCAATTCTTGATTGACAGAGTGACCTTGAGAAACACCTACGACTAGATTGTTTAGCAAAGAACGATAAAGGCCATGAAGGCTTTTATCAGATTTACTGTCGCTTGGGCGATGTATTGTCATCACTCCCTCCTCTACTTTTACTTCAAAAGTAGCGGGAATTTCTTGAGACAATTCTCCTTTGGGCCCTTTTGCACTTACAAGGCCTGGAGTAATGGTTACTACGGTTCCTTGAGGGATGCTAATAGGCGCTTTTCCTACGCGTGACATATTTATTTTTTAGTTTTTATTAATTAATTATTGTACAAAACATAACACTTCACCACCGATACCCATTTTACGAGCTTCTTTGTCGGTCATCACTCCTTTAGAAGTAGTTAAAATAGCCACACCTAAACCGTTCATTACACGGGGAAGATTGTCTTTATCGGCATATTTTCTCAAACCGGGAGTACTTACACGCTTCAACATAAGAATAGCAGCTTGGCGGGTTTGTGGATGATATTTAAGAGCGATTTTAATTACGCCTTGTTTATTCTCTGTATCTTCAAATTTGTATTTGAGGATATATCCCTTTTCGTACAACACACGAGTAATTTCTTTTTTCAAGTTACTCGCGGGAATCTCAACCACTCTGTGGTTGGCTTTCATTGCATTGCGTAAACGGGTTAGATAATCTGAAATAGGATCAGTCATTGCTTTTGTTTTTTACCAACTTGATTTAGTTACACCTGGAATCTTACCATCACTCGCCAATTGACGAAATTGATTACGGCATAAACCGAATACACGGATATAACCTCTGGGTTTTCCAGTAATTTTACAACGATTTCTTAAACGCACAGGAGATGCATTACGAGGCAATTTTTGCAATTCATCGTAGTTTCCTTCTGCCTTAAGTTGCGCACGCTTCTCGGCATATTTTGCCACGATTGCTTCGCGTTTGCGCTGTCTAGCTTTTATACTTTCTCTTGCCATTTTTTAATCTTTTTGAAAGGGGAAACCCATTAAACGCAATAATTCCAAGCTCTCTTCGTCGGTTTTAGCGGTGGTAACCACAGTGATGTCCATTCCGGAAATACGACTTACTTTATCGATATCAATTTCAGGAAATATAATTTGTTCAGTTATTCCCATTGTCCAGTTTCCGCGGCCATCAAAACCTTTAGATTTTAAGCCTTGGAAATCACGGATACGAGGAATTGCTACAGAAATTAAACGATCCATAAAGTGGTACATACGCTCTTGACGTAACGTAACTTTACAACCGATTGGCATATTCTCACGCAATTTGAAGTTAGAAATCGCCTTTTTAGAAATCGTAGCAATTGCGCGTTGACCGGTAATTTTTGTCATTTCTTCAATAGCAGAATCCACCATCTTTTTATCGTTTACAGCTGCACCAATACCTTGGTTCAAAACGATTTTCTCGATACGTGGAACTTGCATGCTATTGCTATAGTTGAATTTAGCCTGCATTGCAGGTACAACTTCTTCGTAATATTTGTTTCTTAATCTAGGTGTGTAACTCATCTCTTTAATTAGTTAATAAAATCACCAGTTTTCTTAGCAACGCGTTGTAGTTTTCCTTTTTCATTTTCTTTACGACCGATGCGAGTGGGAGTACCATTCACAGTTACCATAAGCTTTGAAATATGAATAGGAGCTTCGATTTTATCAATGCTACCTGCTGTATTTTGAGCTGTAGGTTTACGGTGTTTAGTTACGATATTAACGCCCTCAACGATGGCACGAAGTTTTTCAGGATACACCGTCAATACACGACCTGTTTTTCCTTTATCATCACCGGAGATAATCGTCACGATATCTCCTTTTTTGATATGTAATTTTTGTCTGTTAGCCATAATCTTTTTATAATACTTCGGGTGCTAATGAAACAATCTTCATAAATTGCTTGTCGCGTAACTCACGTGCAACCGGTCCAAAAATACGGGTACCTCTTGGCTCATCGTTATTGTTCAACAACACACAGCTGTTTTCATCAAAACGAATATAAGAACCATCAGGGCGACGGATTTCTTTTTTTACACGAACCACAACCGCTTTAGAAACCGCACCTTTTTTTACGTTTCCACCTGGAGCGGCATGTTTTACACTGACTACAATTTTATCTCCTACGCTGGCATAACGGCGTTTTGTACCGCCTAAAACACGGATGCAAAGTACTTCTTTGGCACCACTGTTATCTGCAACTTTTAATCTACTTTCTTGTTGTACCATGATTACTTAGCTTTTTCAACGATTTCGACCAATCTCCAACGTTTAGATTTACTTAAAGGGCGTGTCTCCATGATGCGAACGATGTCATTTTCAGCACATTCATTTTTTTCATCATGAGCCGTAAACTTTTTCGTTTTCTTGAAGTACTTACCATATTTAGGATGCTTTACGCTACGAACTACCGCAACAACTATGGTCTTATCCATTTTGCTGCTGGTTACCGTACCGATTATCTCCTTACGAGCGTTTCTTACTGCTTCCATTTATGTTTAATTTTCTATTTCTTGTTGATTCATAGCTGCCTTAAGCTGTGCTTCGTGGCGGCGGTTATTTAATTCCGTTAACAAACGGGCAATCTCACGACGTGTTTCACGTAATTTATGAGGTTGATCAAGAGGAGCAACAGCGTTTTGGAATTGCATTTTCTGAAAGCGAATACGCTCTTCCTTGTAACGTTCTACCAACTCTTTGTTTGGAAGTTCTTTAATTTCTGAATACTTCATTTTAATCTTCTTCGTTATAATCAGGACGTACGGAGAACTTACATGCTACTGGCAATTTTTGTGCTGCCAAACGCATACCTTCTTTAGCCGTTTCTAAAGGAACACCACCTACTTCAAACATAATGGTTCCTGGCTTTACGCGTGCAACCCAATATTCTGGAGCACCTTTACCTTTACCCATACGTACCTCTGCAGGCTTTTTAGTGATTGGTTTATCTGGAAAGATACGAATCCACACTTGGCCTTCACGCTTTAAATAACGTGTAACCGCAATACGTGCAGATTCAATTTGACGTGACGTTATCCAGCTAGGCTCAAGTGATTTTAGACCGAAGCTACCGAATTCTATACGGTGACCACGACCCGCGATACCACGAACGCGCCCTTTCTGCTGTTTTCTATATTTGGTTCTTCTTGGACTTAACATATCTACACATTAATTATTACGACGACGTCTATCACGGCCACCACCACGGTTTGAATTTCCGCGATCGTTTCCACGTGGGCCTTTTTTATCTGATTCAGTTGATGGAGATAAATCTACTTTACCGTAAATCTCACCTCTACAAACCCAAACTTTAATACCAATCTTACCATAAACAGTTTGTGCTTCAACCAACGCATAGTCGATGTTAGAACGCAAAGTATGTAATGGAGTTCTTCCTTCCTTGTATATTTCAGAACGCGCAATCTCTGCACCATTCAAACGACCGCTGATACGAATCTTGATTCCATCTGCACCCATTTTCATAGAGGTTTGCAACGCATTCTTAATCGCACGCTTGTATGAAAAACGATTTTCAATTTGCTGTGCAATATTTTCACCAACTAAACGTGCATCTAATTCTGGACGTTTGATTTCGTTGATATTGATTTGGATATCTTTACCCGTGATTTTTTTAATTTCCTCACGAATAGCATCCACTTCTTGACCACCTTTACCAATTACGATACCCGGTCTTGCCGTATTTATCGTTAAAGTAATGCGCTTTAATGTGCGCTCGATGATTACTTTCGCAATTCCACCACGTGGAATACGTACGCGTAAATATTCACGGATTCTTTCGTCTTCAACTAGTTTATCTCCGTAATCATTTCCGCCATACCAGCTAGAATCCCAACCACGGATGATTCCTAAACGTAATCCTATAGGGTTAACTTTTTGTCCCATTTTATGCTTGTTCAGTTTCGGTTTGACTTATTTTACTATCGATAATAATAGTAATGTGATTGGATCTCTTGCGGATACGGTATCCACGGCCTTGTGGAGCTGTTCTCAAACGCTTTATGCTCATACCACCATCAACGGTAATAGATTTAACGTATAGCTCACTGTCTTCGATGCGGCCATCAGCATTAACAACGCTCCAGTTCGAAATACCACTCTTGATGAGCTTGCTCAAAAAGATTGCATAAGAAGGACGTTGATTCCACTGAAGGATGTTTAATGCCTGCTCTACGCGTTGTCCACGAACCTGATCGGCCAATAGACGCATTTTACGTGCAGACAAAGGACAGTTTCTTAAAATTGCTTTAGCTTCCATTATTATTATTTACCGTGACCTTTATATGTTCTGGTGGGTGCAAACTCACCAAATTTATGTCCTACCATATTCTCAGTTACATAAACTGGAATGAATTTATTACCGTTATGAACCGCAAACGTATGTCCCACGAAGTCAGGGATGATCATTGAACGTCGTGACCAAGTCTTAATTACAGACTTTTTGCCCGCTGTATTCATCACATCCACTTTAGACATCAATTTGATATCTACAAAGGGTCCTTTTTTAATTGATCTTGCCATTTCCTTTTGTGCTTAGTGATTATTTGTTACGTTTGGTTTTTCTCTTTTCGATGATTAAACGACTTGAGTTTTTCTTTGGAGAACGGGTTTTCTGTCCTTGTGAATAAATCAAGTTCTTAGAACGGGGTTGTCCACCTTTATTGCGGCCCTCACCACCACCCATGGGGTGATCTACTGGGTTCATTGCAGCCGGACGAACACGAGGACGACGGCCCAACCAACGGCTACGACCTGCCTTACCCTTTACTTCTTGTTGGTGTTCGCTATTAGAAAGAACGCCTACGGTTGCGTAGCACTCTCCTAATACAAAACGACTTTCACCGGAAGGAAGTTTCAAAGCAACATACTTTCCTTCTTTTGCCATTAACTGCGCATAAGTTCCAGCAGAACGACAAATGCGTCCACCTTGACCTGTTGCAATTCAATGTTATGAATTAAAGTACCCAGAGGCATTTCTTTCATAGGCATTGCATTACCCAAATCAGGAGATACTCCAGAACCTTGAGCAATTACTTGTCCTACCTTGATACCTCCTGGTGCTAAAATATAGCGCTTTTCGCCATCGGTATATTCCACTAAAGAAATAAATGCTGAACGATTAGGATCGTATTCAACGGTTTTAACTTCACCTGTAACGGTTACATTGTTACGTTTAAAATCG
>CBFHGY010000046.1:0-16932 GCA_965655465.1 Bacteroidia bacterium
TTCAAGAACCCTGACTTTCCGTCAAGGACTCTGTCATAACCCGTATCACCGGGTTTCAAATTTAGGTGCTCGTAATGTGCCCAGTGATAGATATTGTCTTTTCCAAAGAATAAGGCTATAAGTACAACTACGAAAGCAACGGGAATGAACGTTAACATCGCTTCAGGTACTCTCTTTATAGATACTGACCAACCTGCGTTTGCAGCATATTGGATTGCGTACCAGAAAAGTGCACACAAAGAAATCATTGTAAAGTAGTATCCGGCTACCAATAAATTAGACCAAATTTTAGTTGTCCATGGTTTATCTTGTGCGTGGTATTCAATACGTGGACCGAAAGCTTCGGTTTCAACGTTGGTGTGCTCTGAATGACTTGCATCAGCAGAATGACCTTCGTTAGCGTTATCCATATGTGCAGCATGGCCTTCAGCAGCATGTGCATCGTGAGATTCATGATTGGTTGTAGCCGCAGCACCTTCAGAATGTTCTGTGGCGTGCCCAGCACCTGACCTATCCATTGTTGCGATTCCAATACCGGCAAGAACGAGACCCAATACCATAAGGATTAAGGTAAAAGTCTTTGCTTTTGACGGCATGGTAAACGTTTCTTGTTTTATTTCAATGTGATGTCCGTGTCCCATTTTTTTAGTTTTTAGGAATTAGTTTGACATGGTATTAGAAGCAACTGCAGTTGAATCTGTGGAAGGGGTATTTACAGAAGCTGCACCGCTCAATAGTTTAACATATTTCACAACTCTCCAACGGTCAGTAGGTTCTAACACGGAAGCGTGGCTTCCCATGTTATTCTTACCATAAGTTAAGGTGTGATAGATTTTACCTTCCTCTAGATTTTTGATATACTCGTCGGAATAGCCTTTCCAAGCTGGCTTCAATGTGGAAACACGTTGAAAAACCTTTCCGTCGTTTTTACCTTCCACCCCATGACAAGCAGCACAGTAAATATTGTATAAATATTTACCGCGGGTATCAACTTGATCAATTCCGGCAGGGGCTATAACTTGAGTAGCGGAAGCTTCGTATCCTTCACCTGTATTACTTAGGTTGTAGATATGAGCTGATTTACCTAATGCGATAGAACCTGCAACGGGTTCACGCATACTCATTCCATGTGGATTCAAGGTAAAGGAATCAGCCTGATTGTATGGCTCATACCCTTTTGAATAATACATGTCGGGGGCATACTCCCAACCGGTGTCATTACCTCGGCTTACACAACCAGAAGAGGCAACTAAAACAGCAAGGGAAGCCATTACGATATTAAGTTTATTCGTCATTGCTTATTGTTAAATTACGGTTTGAACACCATTGTGGAACTCACGGGTTTCTAAAGCACCCTTTTCTCTCATTAAATTAATCAAACCTTGTTCATCCATACCTTCACATGTCTCGATAGTCATGATCATGCGATCGTCGGTTTGACGGTCATCTAATAAATCATTTTTAATACCATGCAACATGCGACTTCTCAAGAAAAAGAAAATTCCCATTCCGTAAGCGGTACATAAAATAGTACCTTCAAACATAACCGGAATCCATGATGGAGAAAAACGAACGGGTTTATTACCTACGTTCACTGGCCAATCTTTCACATACATATACCAAATCATTAGGAACATTAATGAAAGACCCGTTAATCCGCATAAAAATGCCACACGAGCTAAACGGCTACGTTTTACTCCAATAATACGGTCAAGTCCATGAACCGGGTAAGGGGTAAATACGTCGTGTATATGAATGCCTTTATCTATTATGGCTTGGCTTGCAGACAAGAGTGCATCTTCGTCTTCCCAAACGCCAACAAGCATTTTACCTTTATTTCTTAAACTTAAATTTTTATCTACTAATCCCATAATCTTAAATATTACTCGCGGTTGCGAAGGATGGTTTTAACTTCAGACATATTGATAACCGGTAAGAATTTAGCAAATAAGAAGAAACAGGTAAAGAAGATACCAAAAGTTCCTAGGAATAAGCCTACTTCTGTTAATGAACCGGAATACATAACCCAACTACTTGGCAAATAATCACGGTGTAGAGAGGTTACAATGATCACGAAACGTTCGAACCACATACCCACGTTAACCACGATACTCATGATAAAGATAAACCATGGAGTGGTACGAGCCCATTTGAACCAAAATACCTGAGGTGCAATTAAGTTACAACTCATCATACTCCAGTAAGCCCACCAATATGGTCCTGTTGCTCTGTTAATGAACGCATATTGCTCATATTCCACTACAGAATACCATGCAATGAAGAATTCTGTTAAATATGCGATACCTACCAAAGTACCTGTAACCATGATGATTTTTGTCATAGCTTCCAAGTGACCGATGGTGATATAGTTTTCATAGTTCATCACTTTACGAGCTACAACCAACAAGGTAGCAACCATACCGAAACCAGAGAAAATCGCTCCAGCAACAAAGTAGGGAGGGAAAATGGTAGTATGCCAACCGGGAATAACCGATGTTGCAAAGTCAGCAGATACAATGGTATGTACCGAAAGTACCAACGGAGTACTGATACCCGCTAAAATCAGGGAAACCAATTCGTAACGAGCCCAAGAACGCGTGCTACCTGTCCATCCCATTGAGAAGAAGTTATACCAATATTTAGCTGTTTTGGTTTTTACTTTATCGCGGATAGTAGCGATATCTGGAATCATTCCGATATACCAGAATAATAAAGAAACCGTGAAATAGGTAGAAATCGCAAATACGTCCCATAACAATGGTGAGTTAAAATTCACCCACAAGCTACCGAATGCATTAGGCAAAGGCAATGCCCAATATCCAACCCACACACGTCCCATGTGGAACACTGGAAACATCGCTGCACAAACAACGGCGAAAATCGTCATCGCTTCGGCAGAACGGTTAATACTCATCCGCCATTTTTGACGGAAAAGTAATAATACCGCAGAAATCAATGTCCCTGCGTGACCAATACCCACCCAGAATACAAAGTTGGTAATATCCCAACCCCACATTACAGATTTGTTAATATTCCACACACCAATACCAGTCCAAACAGTCCAGAATAAGCTCACACCAAAAATTCCTAAGAATATTAAAGACAGTGTGAAGCCAATTTTCCATGCGCTGGACGGTTGGTTCAAAATTGGACGAGAAATATCGCGGGTAACATCGGCGGCGGTTTTGTCGCCCGTTACCAATCTTTCTCTAATAATTGAATCGTGTATCATTCCTTGGGGGGTTAAATAGTTTCAGTATTACGGATTTTTGTCATATACTTCACAGAAGGCTGAACGTTTAATTCATCTAGTACGCTGAACGCACGCTCGTTTCTGTGCAATTTGCTAATTTCACTATCGGGGTTATGAAGATCACCGAAAACTATCGCATTTGAAGGACATGCACGTTGACAAGCGGTCTCGACTTGTACGTTTTTCATGTTACCACCTTCGCGTTTAACTTTCAGTTTAGCTTCTTGTATACGTTGTACACAGAAAGAGCATTTTTCCATTACACCACGAGTACGTACGGTAACGTCTGGATTGATTACCATTTTACCCAATGGGTTGTTAAAATGGAAGTCAAACTTATCGTTATCGTTATATCTGAACCAGTTGAATCGACGAACCTTATACGGACAGTTATTTCCACAATATTTAGTTCCGATACAACGGTTGTAGGTCATTTGATTCAGGCCTTCAGAAGAATGTGAAGTTGCCAATACAGGACAAACGGTTTCACAAGGAGCTTGTGCACAGTGTTGACACATCATAGGTTGATGAATCACACTTACATTTTCCCAATGTGAATAGTTTCCTTTATCACTAGCATCTGCTTCTGCAATATCGTTCTCACGCGTCATTGTTTGCTTATCATTTACAAACGAATAATAGCGATCAATACGGATCCAATGCATTTCACGACGCAATCTTATTTCGTCGCGGCCAACCACTGGAACGTTATTTTCAATAGAACAACTTACAATACAAGATCCACAACCAGTGCAGGCATTTAGATCAATTGCCATTCCCCACAAATGGTTAGGAGAACCGTCTTTACGGTATTCTGCTTTTTCCCAAATGGTGTAAATATGGGTGGCGGATTTTTCATTTCCTGAATTTGGATTCTTCTTCCAAGAAGTAAATGTACTTTCACGCACAAGATCCCTTCCTTCGATACTATGGTGGGTTTGTGTTTGAGCTAATACATATTTGTCAGACCCTTTAGTAATTTTAACATTTCCAATTACGACATCACGTGTGGAGCTCATAAAAGGATATGCATTTACACCAATAGAAGCAAAACCTTTCTCAAGACTTCCCCCTACTTTTCCAGCGTGGGTACGTCCAAATCCTACTGCTAAGGAAACCGTATTATTTGCTTGTCCAGGTTGAACAAAAGCGGGTACGTTTTCATATTTTACTCCATTGGCTTCAATATTAACAGTTGCATCTTTGTCGATTCCCAATTTAACTGCAATTTGCTTAGGAAGGGCTACGTAGTTATCCCAACAAACTTTACTTACAGGATCTGGTAATTCAAACAACCATGGATTGTTGCCTTGGGCGCCATCACGAACACCTACCGATTGATACAGTACTAAATCGTATCCTTCTGCTGACTGGGCTTTATTTATAGAAGAAGCTAAACCAGCTACATTCCCTGTATAAATAGCTAAACCCTCTGATTTTGCCGTTTCAGCAAAACCCATTTCCAATGATTTTTGGAATTTTTCAGCACCTAGAAGTCCATCCCAATAGTTTTTAACATATAAGTAATATAGAGATGCCTCTAATTTTTGCGATAAGATGCCCTTATCCGATAATGGATCGCTTTCATTGCTTGGCAATGCACCGGCCCAATTTAAAAGGGATTCTTGTGCCTGACGTGTATTGAAAACTGGGGCAATCGTAGGTTGAGTGAAATGCACCAATCCTTTTACAGGTTCTGAATCAGACCAACTTTCTAGGAAATGATTGTCGGGTGCAACATATTGGCAAACTGCAGCTGTTTCGTCTTTTGTAGATGCAAAAGAAATCGAAAGTTTCGCTTTTGCAATTGCAGCAGCCCATTCTTTATTGTGATTAAAAACAGGATTACTACCATAGAAAATCACACCAGCAACTGTTCCTTTGCTAAGGCCTTCAAAAGCAGTTTGTACTGCGGCATCATTGCCTGCAAACTGATTAGAATGATTAACCATATCAATGGTGCTGTTATAATTATCTAACAACATATTTACTGCGTTGATCAATTGCTGAACCTCTGTATTATTACTGCCCGAGATTACCAATGATTTTCCCGCATTTTTCAATAATATTTTAGAAGCTTTTTCAATTGAATTACCTGCAAGTTCTGAATTGTTAGGTACCGCGATTTGTGCAATTCCTTTGGCTTTTGCTAAGTAATTGTACAAGGTTGCCACATAAGCCAATTCTTTAGAAGACTGCATAGGGAATCTATGATCCGCATTTGTACCGGTCATGGACAAGGTGCTTTCAAACTGAACATGCACACTCATACCACCTTCTACACCGGGTCGACGGTTTTTACCATAGTCAGCTTGAAACTCAACGGGAGAAATCCAAGTACCTAAGAAATCCGCACCAAACGACACAATTGCTTTCGCATTGGCAAAATTATAATGAGGTAATACACGTTTACCGAAATCACTTTCGTTCGCGTTCAAAATACCATTATATGAAACTGCGTCATAACTTACGTGTTCTACATTGCTGTAGGCCTCTTTAAAGGCGGCGATTGCACGAAGAGTTGACGGACTATTTACAGTATTACTTAAAAGCACCACCTTTTTGCCGGTTGCTTTTAATACTGCTAATTTAGATTTGATTTCACCATCAACGGTAGACCAATCTTGAACCTCTTGATTTTTAATCAATGGATTCGCCAATCTTTCGGTGTCGTACAGTGATAAAATACTTGCTTGACCTGTTGCACACAATCCACCTTTAGAAATAGCAGAATCGCGGCTACCATCTAACTTGATGGGGCGACCTTCACGAACTTTAACTTCAACACCACAACCGGCAGAACATGCACCACATGTACTGCGATAATAGTTAGCAACGCCTGGAGTTACCTCTTCAGGTTTTACCAAATAAGGTACTGCATGGCGCACATTTGTTTTGTAACAAGAAGCGAGTGCCACTGCTGTTACACTAAAACCGAAATACTTTAGAAAGTCACGTCGGTTCGAGTTCAATTCAAATCCTTCATCGGATAGAGCTTGCTCTAAAGGAAGCGCTTCTCCAAACTCACGTTTTTGGTTGTCCAAAAACTGTGGGTCGCGATTGAGTTCTTCCTCTCCTTTCCAATACTTGATATTATTCGACATCTTGGCTTTTTTTAATAATGACATTTAGCACATTCTAAACCTCCGTTCATTGCAGGGGTGATTTTCACCTTGCCATCAGGACCGAAGTATTGACTGTGATTTTGTTTTTGGGTTAAATCCTTTTGTGCTTTTTCGTGTAATGCAGCATAATAATTATTATTAGCTACATCGATGCCCGTATTACGATGACAATCGATACACCATCCCATTTGTAGGGTACTCCACTGCTGAACTACTTCCATTTTCTCTATGGGACCATGGCAAGATTGACATTGCAACTTACCCACTACTACGTGCTGTGAGTGATTGAAATAGGCATGATCTGGAAGATTATGGATACGTATCCAACGAACTGGGGATGGATTGTCTCCAAATTGCTTACCCGGAAGTTCTTCAGGATTGTAATCTAATGCCGCATAAATTTTCTTAATTTCAGGAGAAATTTCTCCATTGTACTTATCCGTTAACTGAACCCCTTTATGGCAATTCATACAAGTATTCAAAGCAGGAATGGAAGCACTTTTTGAAGTTTCAACCGTTGAATGGCAATACTTACAATCGATTTCCAACTCACCTGCATGCAGCTTATGTGAAAAAGCGATGGGTTGAGTAGGTGCATATCCCTTTTGTACCCCTACTTCTTCAATTGCAAATTTGTATCCATAATAACTAAGCGGTAATGCCACCAATGTGGTAACTAATAAGCCAAGTACGGTAGGATTCATTTTCGCTAAAGAAGCAGGAAGCATTCTTTGAATGAAATTTCCTTTTGCTTGAAGTTCTGCTAAATCTTCGGGATTACTTTCTGCTGCGATTCGCTTCAGCGTGTTTCGAACTCGAGCTAAAACGATTAAAACAATAGCAAATACAGCTACCAATATCAATAAAATGTATTTGGTTGATGGATCTGAAACAGGCGCATCCGAAGCAATTGCAGGTCCGGTAGTTTTTGGAGCAGCAGGTGCCGGAGCAGTTTTTATATATTCAACAATATCCAAAACCTGAGCAGGTGTCAGATTCTCAAATATATTCATCGCAGCGCCACCGTAATCGTTGTAAAGTTTTATCGCATCTGCATCACCGCTCTCACGGAATTTCTTGTTGTTGCGAATCCAACTGATCAACCACTCTTCGGATCGTCTTTCGTGTACCCCGCGAAGCGCAGGACCTACGAGTTTCTTGTCTAACGCATGACAGCTCCCGCAGTTATTGGCATCATATAACTTTTTGCCTTCCTCTGCGTTCGGGGCGCCCTCAGCGAAAATTGGGGCTGTGAAAGCAAAACTTGCCGCGACTACCCAAATTTTAATTCGATTAATGTTCATATCTAGCTTACGAAAACGTATATCGTTCCGCAAATATACCACCCGCGGTAATCCGATTGAAATAATTTGTACACATCATTTCCAATTTAAAATGCCTCTAAACAAGGTGTTTATCCTATTGATATTGTTTTTATTGTGAGTTGTCATATTGGAATTCTATTATCAGGTATGTCATATTTTATATACAAAACACACTTTTGAAGTTCATTGAATATCATTTTTTGGGTCGTTTGTGACAATAGTTGCAGATAGATGTTCGAAGTATTCTTTATAACATCTGTAACTGGCTAAACACAATTGCGAATAGTTTTGACTGCTATTTCCAAATGCCCCTTTCCGAGTATGCCACAAAGAGGTAATAAGTGAATTCCCATCCTCCACCCCTTTATGCAAGAGTGCCGCTTTTTTAACATTTCCCGCCCCTGCATTATAGATATGCAATGTTAATAGCTGAAACCATAAATCCGTTTCTTTATAGTCCAATTCTAAATTCTCGCAAATTCTACGAGCAGAAGGGATACAATAATATTTGAATAACTTAGCAGCCGCCATTGCAGATCTTTGGAAATTAACCCGTTCGTCTGTATACCGATTAACTCGTAGTCCATATTTACGTGCAACATCCGGCATTAATTGAAAATGGCCTCTTGCACCAGCAATACTTACGGCATGTGAATTATTAGGACTTTCAATTAAAAGTAGCAGTTGCGCATAAATCGGATTTACCTTATGTTCTTCAAAAATTCTAATTCCTTCTTGTATATAAGGAGCGATTTTCTGGAAATCAAAAAATGATTTCCGGCCTCGCACAAATTTTATTCTGGCATCGCCATCTGAAAAACAAATCCCTTGGTACAATTGACCCAAACATTTTAAATTACCACCATTTTCAATATTCAATACCTCTTTTTTATGAATCACATCTACCACAGATCGACTCATTTGATCCACTACCATAAATGAATCCTCACTCAATAGAATGTCTTGAACCCAAAAGGCAATTTCTGGCTGAAATAGCAACCAATTATTTTGAGGTATGGATTCTATTTTTAGCAAACAACTCGATTCCGTTTCGTTTACACTCACACAATTAATATTATATGGGTCTGTCGCTTCCAAACTATCTACTGTAGTTTCATGTCCATAATGAACAGACCCAGTTTCCAACTGAGGGAAATTCATTAACGAAAGAGCCGAAATCAAAAATAAATTCATCTATTACCGATTGCAGAATTTAATGAGGTAGTTTCTTGAAACCATTTCACCAAGAATCAAGGCCCGCTCCCAATCAGAACAAGCAGCCGATTTGTCTCCTTTATTAAAACGAGCAATTCCTCTACCAAGGTATATATAACCTAAGGACTCTGATTTAAATTTAATGGCTTTTTCAAATGCGTCTTCTGCCCGATCCCAGTCGCCCTTTTGCAATAATACATGTCCAAAATCACCATGAAAAGTTCCATTTTTTGGCTCCAATTCTATCAACTCTGTAACGTACTTCTCACATGTAGGCAAATTTCGCAGGTAAAAATGATTATCGAAACGCAATTTCAACGCAACGACATTTTTAGGATCTGTAATTAAATATCTTTCAATATCATTCAATGATTTATCGTGTTCAGCAGCGGCAAAATATAAAAATGCGCGTTTATAATATAACTTCGCATTATCCGGATCTTTGATAATTACGCGACTCAGCAAATCAATTGCCATGCGATAATTACCAGATTCTTCCAAAACTGAGATTTGAGACAAAAGCAAGGTATCACCACCCAAACCTTTATCCATAAGCCAACTACCATCTTGTACGGCCTCTTCAAATTCCTTCATATAAATTGCCAGTGAATAACGACTCCATCGGGCAGAAGTATCGGATGGCATATATTCCAGATACTTTGAAATATCGGCCAATGCAAATTGAAAGTTTCGGGTTTCTTTGTTTGCAAGATGTCGAAATAAATAAGCATCAGCCAATTCAGTATTAATTGAAATCGCTTTATTCAAATCTACAAGTGCCGAGCTGTGATCCTTTAATTGCACTTTTGAAACACCAGAAAGATACCAATAATTGGCATTTTGTGGATATTGAGAGCGCAAGGTGTAAAAAGTCTTTTTGGCCAATTCATAGTTAGCAGACTTAAGGGCTTGTAATCCCTTTTCATAGGTCTCTGATTCGTTTTGCGCCTGTACAGACGAAATCGAAAGTAAAAAAAGAAGGGTTGTTGCAAAACCAAAAGACTTCATTTTTGTCATCATTAATAGTATGGTAAAACTAAAACGTCAAGTTGGCAATCTCCACATGGTTTGTACACATTTTTATAGATGTCCAAAATCAATTAGCTTTGAAAAGTGAGTCAAGTCAATAATCAACGTCGGAATCACCTATTTCTAATTTTGGGTTTTTTCTTTTTAACTAACGCCATTATTGCAGAATTTATTGGAGCAAAGATCTTTTCCTTAGAAAAAACCCTAGGGATCGCGAATGCCCAACTCAATATGTTAGGGGAAGAATTTAATTTCGATATGACGGCTGGAGTATTGCTATGGCCTTTTGTGTTTATTCTAACCGATGTAATCAATGAATATTTTGGACCAAAAGGGGTTAAGCGCATTTCCTACATTGCGGTAATCATGCTCATATATGCCTTTATTATGGTGCGAATTTCAATGAACCTAGAGGGCGCTGATTTTTGGCAAATATCTGCTAAAACCAAAGGGATAGAAAACATGAAAGACGCCTTTGATAGCGTTTTCGGTCAAGGATTAATGATTATTCTAGGTTCCCTTGTAGCCTTCTTGATTGGTCAAATTGTAGATGCCTTCATTTTTGAGCAAATAAAGAAAAAATCAAAAAACCGATTTATCTGGCTACGCGCCACTGGCAGTACAGTGGTAAGTCAATTTATTGACAGTTACGTGGTATTGGTTGTGGCCTTTTATTTTGGGGGAAATTATTCCCTTAAATGGGTATTACAGGTGGGCACAATTAATTACCTCTATAAATTATTTATGGCAATTTTACTCTTGCCGTTGTTATATTTCATTCATGACGTAATTGACCGCTATTTGGGAAAATCTAGCCAAACCACATAAAAACAGCCGAAACTATGATTAAAACACTTGTTATCATGCCGGCATTATGCTCTAACTTGTGGGAGTTGAATTTATTCATTCCTTTATGAAAGACCCAAACACCTAACAAGATACTCGTAATTGTAGTAAGCGTATATACGAGGGAAAGCCATACAAAAGCCGACCACCCCAATGGAGCGATGGCAAAAAAATAGCCCTCTATTTCCATACAGGGAGATAAAAACATTGCCAGTAAAACACTTCCAAATATCCATTTAGAATTTTTAGAGGGCTTCCAATGAAAGTGCTTGTGTGTGTAATGTCGGTATAAAAACACCAAGCCCAACAATAACAAAATTATTGCTGAAAGTTTTTCAAAAGGCAAATCTAGAGGTAAATGGTGTACTTGATCCAAAGCAACCTCATCGGCAATTGAACCAATAAAACTCAAATGTGCCGTATAAAAAATAATGAGACCAATTAAAATGGTTCCTACTACATGTGCAGATGCTGCCCATAGAGAATATCTAAATAATTGCGCTCCACTCCAATTTTGTTGTTTGCTTAAGGCTATTAATGGAAGCCAATGACTTGGTATCAAGCCATGTAAAAGGCTAATTACAAAAGCGGCGGTAAGCTGAGATTCGAGAATATTCATTCTTTTTAAATCGTTGTGAATTCAATTCAATTGTGTGTGCAAAAGTAGGTAACTAAAACTTCATATAAATAAAAAAGGCCCCAATTAATGGGGCCTTTTTTATTTATTGTGACAAAGATTACCCTTGAGCTTCTTGGATCCATTTGGTCCACTGCTCTGCTGAAATCTTAGCATCCTGTTCGGCTAATTCAGCCGCTTTTTCAGGAGTGATGGCAAGTAAATCTTCGATGGTATTTACGTTTAGCTCAGCCATACGCTTAACCATAGCAGGACCTACACCTGTTAAGTCTTTCAATTCAGAGATTGCTTTAGCCTCAGCAGATTCAGCTGGAGCTTCAGTGGCTTCAACTTTTACTGCTTTAGGTGCTTTTGAGTTTTCTGCTTTTTCAAATTGTGCACGTAATTCGGTAAGTGCATCTAATTCTCCTAAAGTAGTTTTCTCTGATGTTTGATTCAACTTCTTAACATTTTTAGATGGGCTCTTGCGTGCCTTTTCGCGACCTTTATCGTCTTGGTCGTTTTTAGCGCGTTCTGCACCTTTCCAAATGTTGGTATGTGAAACGATAATACGCTTGGAATCCTTTGAAAATTCGATAACTTCAAACTGGAAAACTTCATCTTCCTTCATTGGAGTATTATCTTCTTTCTTGATGTGACGTGATGGCGCAAATGCCTCAACACCATATTGCAATTGGATGGTAGCCCCTTTATCATTGATTCCGATAACCGTACCTTCGTGTAGAGAATTCAACGTGAAGATGGTTTCAAAAGTATCCCATGGATTTTCTTCCAATTGTTTATGTCCAAGGCTTAAGCGACGGTTGTCTGAATCAACTTCCAATACAATAACGTCTAACTTCTCACCTTTTTTCACGAATTCACTTGGGTGCTTGATTTTCTTATTCCAGCTCAAGTCAGAAACGTGAACCAATCCATCAATACCTTCTTCTAATTCAAGGAATAAACCGTAAGAAGTTAGGTTTTTAACCACTCCAGAATGCTTGCTACCTACTGGGTAACGAGAAGTGATATCGACCCAAGGATCTTGAGTTAATTGCTTGATACCCAAACTCATCTTATGCTCTTCGCGATCCAATGCCAAAACTAATGCTTCGATATCTTGACCTACAGTTAAGTATTCAGATGGGTTACGTAAGTGTGAACTCCAGCTCATTTCAGAAACGTGTACCAATCCTTCAACACCTGGTTTAATTTCAATAAATGCACCGTAATCAGCAACACTTACCACTTTACCTGAGATTTTAGATCCTTCAACAATAGCAGCATCTAATTCATCCCAAGGATGTGAAGACAATTGTTTCAAACCAAGAGAAATTCTCTTTTTGGTATCGTCGTAATCTAAAATTACTACATTGATACGATCATCTAATTTCAACACTTCTTCAGGGTGGTTTATGCGGCCCCAAGAAATGTCAGTAATGTGAAGCAAACCATCAATACCACCTAAGTCTACGAAAACACCAAAACTGGTCATATTTTTAACAACACCTTCCAATACTTGTCCTTTTTCTAAACGGGATAATATTTCAGATTTTTGTGCTTCGATATCGTCTTCGATCAAAGCTTTGTGAGATACCACTACGTTTTTGTAAACGTCGTTAATTTTCACAATCTTGAAATCCATATTCTTACCAACATACTGATCGTAATCACGAACAGGCTTGGTATCGATTTGTGAACCTGGAAGGAACGTATCGATGTTAAATACATCAACCACCAATCCACCTTTAGTTCTGGAACGAACGTAACCCTTAACAATGGTATCATTGGTATGAGCTTCTACGATTTTATCCCAAGCAGTCTCTTGAAGCGCTTTACGACGGCTCAAAATAAGCTGACCTAAGCGGTCTTCTGCGATGTCAACAAAAACTTCTACTTCATCTCCAACCTTTAGGTCAGGCATGTCGCGGAATTCTTGACGTGATACCATACCGTCGCTCTTAAAGCCAATATTGATAACTACGTCTTTGTCGTTAATGGCCACAACATGACCTTTAACTACTTGTTTTTCTTCAACTGGGTTGAAGGTTTGTTGGTACTGCTCCTCTAATTGCTTTCTGTCTGTAACAGAATAGCTTTCGAAGCCAGCTTCGTCTGCATCCCAATCGAATTCATCGTGTGCTGCCGCAACAGATGTGGCTTTCGCCGTTTCCTTTGGGGAAACCATACTTTCTTGGTTTTCTGGGTTTTGAATTTCGTTAGATTCGTTTGTCAATGTAAAAATTCCTCCTTTATTGGGCGGCAAAATTAATTGAAAAATGTAATATTTCCTATTTCGTGAAAAATTCACTGCCAACAACTTGCAAAAGTTTTCAAGTTTCTACCCTTCATGCTCAAAATGCTTTGAGATTTATTTTATGTTTGTGCTACCATGAAAGGTACGAATAAAAAGCCTCAACAAGCCCCTGCAAATTCCCAAAACAATTCAAAATGGGGACTTTTCACTCTAAATGCAGACTATTCAACTACTTCTAATATTGAAAACTTCGGCTCACTTAATGCTACAAATATGGCATTAGCCTTACAATCAAACTGTGATCAATTTGCAGTAGTCGCAAATCCCAAAGATTTCCGATTACCTAGTGGGGTGCTTTTTAAACCTTCGGATTCCAGTCCGCTTGCTCATAGTTTGAGTGATTTTAAACAGGAAAACTTTTTTAAAAGAAGCGTAAAAGGCTACGATGATGCAAAAGCCAACAGCCATTGTATTACCCTAAATCGTGCGGCTCTTATTTGCCTGCAAAAATCATATTTAGAAATCAGCTCAATTGAGGAACTGCACTATCTATTATTGAAATCAGTCGTACCCATTACCTATCAATTTGGCACTTCAACAGTAAAAGCTCCAATCGGATACCTTGAAGCGCGAAAAAAGGCATGGAATCGATTCATATCGTATTACTTTACCAAACATGCATCCCTACCCAAATGGATATTCATGGCCCTAATGCTACTGGGTTTTGCACATATTACGTTAACAAGTCAAAAAGCAGGTATTTCTGGAGATGAATTTATTCAACATGAATACGGTCGGGTAATCGCAAATTATCATTTACAAAAAATTGGCCTTGAAATCCCCATAGATACCTTAGCACTTAAAGGCCAGAAAATGAACACTTTGGCTAAAGAATATCCCAATTTAGGTTCTAAAATTGCCACAATTGAAGACCCGGACAAACTCATGCATCTTTACGGCTCAAGTTTCGATACTTTCAATTCTCTACTTATCCATTTCCTTGAAATTGAGAATTATATGGAATTCCGTCATTTTTGGAATGCCGTTTTTGGTTGGTTGATTTTTGTTTTTGTGGCTTTATTTGCGCGCCGAATAACCAAAGGCAGTTGGACATGGGCCGCAGTTGCCTTCATTTTAATATATGCAACGCCTCGCGTTTTTGGGGAAGCCTTAAACAATCCCAAAGACATCCCCTTCGCGTTAGGTTACATGATGAGTCTTTATTACGCGATCAAAGTATTTCAAAATTTCCCAAATTATCGAACTTGGGATATTATCGGATTGTGTTTTGGAATTGGCTTAGGAATCTCTATTCGTATTGGAGGATTGCTTTTTATTGGGGTTTCCGGTGTTTATATGGGATTGAAATATATCGAATCTATTGGAATTTCGTCGTTTTTTAAATTCCAATGGAAAGGATTACAATCATGGATTACCGCCTTTGCAATTGCTTCATTGGGAGCCTATTTGCTGGGGGTATATGTTTGGCCCTATGGGTGGAAAGCACCCATAGATAACCCGATGAAAGCCTTAAGCGCTTTTACTGATTTCCAAGTTAGCTTGCGCCAATTATTCGAAGGTGTGCTTTATGATTCTGACCATTTACCCTCCTATTACTTGAGTAAATATATCTTTATCACCTTGCCTATTGGCATTTTAATTGGCATAGTGCTTTATGTGGGTACCACCTTAATTAAGCGTAAATCATTCAACAGTGAAGAATTCCTACTCCTTTTTGCCGCAATATTTCCAATTTTCTATATTTACTTACAAGGAAGTTCGGTATACGGCGGACTTCGCCATATTCTGTTTACGCTGCCCGCTTTTGTTTTATTAGGAACTTTAGGGTTTTACAAGTTAAGTAATTGGCTTCCCAAGAAAAAAATTGCAGGGCCAACACTTGCGATTTTACCCGCACTCTTGCCCATAAGTTTCATCGCTAATAACCAGAATCTCAGTTATATGTATTTCAATGAAACCATTGGAGGCATTGAAGGCGCATATGGCAATTACGAATTGGATTATTATTTAGCCAGTTTAAAACCTAGCGCAGATTATTTAGCAGCTGAGGTTTTATCGAAAAATCCCGATAAAAAAATCAAAATCGTATCTTATGGAATGGATCAGGTAAAATATTATCTGAGAAATTACCCCAATGCACAAGTAGGGTTTACGCGTTTCGACGATCGAAGCGAGAAAACTTGGGATTATGCCGTGTTCTATAACGCATATATGGATCAACACCGGCTTCAAAATGGCTACTACCCTCCTATTGGCACTGTTTTCGCCCCCGAGGTAGATGGAAAGGCAGTAGGATGCGTAGTTAAACGACCCAGTATGGATGATTACAACGGCATTCAAGCTTTGATTAAGGAGAACAACACCGATAAGTCTATTGGTTTATTAAAATCGTATTTGAACACTGACAGCACCTCCTCAGAAGTATTGTTTTACCTTGCAAATGCATATGCTAATAAAACAATGGACGATAGTGCGCTGTATTTTGCAAATAAAAGTGCACAAGCTTTCAAAGAAAACAGCCGTACCCTTTTCCTAACTTACCAATTACACCTTAGAAATAATCGACCTGTTGAGGCTGTTATAGTAATGGATTCATATATCAATTCTCGACCCAAGGATCCCGATGGTTACATAATGAAAGGACAAGCATTGCTTTACAAAAAAGATTATTTTGCAGCCATTGAAAGCGTACAA
Organism: Bacteroidia bacterium; assembly: GCA_965655465.1. Taxonomy (GTDB): domain Bacteria; phylum Bacteroidota; class Bacteroidia; order NS11-12g; family UBA955; genus VMCP01. Next base: position 16,385 of record CBFHGY010000046.1, read on the forward strand.
AAAGCCATTCCTTTCAATCCTTTTGACGAACGGATATACCAACTAGGTGCACAGTGTTATCAAATGCTCAAAGACGCCAAAAATGCGCAACAATGGTATCAAGCGGCAATTCTCAAAAAGGCGAAAACACAACAAGAACAAGGTCAATCCATTCAAAGTATCCAAGCCATTTATTTAAATGCCACTGGTGAAGAAATGGATTTAGAAAAATACTTCAGATAGTGTACCTGTATTTATGGCCTCAGCTTGGCCTTTCGCATTGAACCCGACTTGCGACACTTCTATTTGCAAGTCGTGTTCATAAAAATACCACCAATTATCTGCGGCCGCGCGTTGGTTAATTCGCTCTCTCTCTTCCATGGTTTTCAGTGGCTCTATGTCGTAAGACATCACAAAATGAGGTTTCAAATGGGCACTCGAAGGGAATAAATCTGCTCCATAAAACAATTTTCTGCCATCCGGCAAGTGAATCAGGGGAGCGATCATTCCGCTCGTATGTCCGTTAAAAATGCAAACTTCAATAATGTCGGCCACGGTATCCCCTTCTT
>CBFHGY010000047.1:0-16596 GCA_965655465.1 Bacteroidia bacterium
GCTGATGGATTTCTTGTTTTTAACGAGTCGGAAGCGCGTCACATGGTTCAGGTTTTGCGTTTTGGTATCGGTGATGAAATTTGGGCAAGCGATGGAAAAGGGCAGCGATATCAATGTGTTCTAAGTGAAATCAGTAAAAAGGAAGTAAAAGCGCAAATTAAGAATATTCAACATGCACCTATACCAACATTTAGTATGGGTGTAGGTATTTTAAAGAGTACCGATCGCATGGAATGGATGTTGGAAAAGGCGGTAGAATTGGGTGTGGGTCGGGTTGTGTTTTTAACGTGTGCCAATAGCGAACGGTCCAAAATTTTTCTGGATAAATTACAGAAAACCTGCATCGCTGCTATGAAACAATCGCATGGATTTTGGTTGCCTCAACTGGAAATTTTAGGTTTTAAAGAGGCCATTCTTAAATATAAAGAAAACGCTTTTATTGCACATTGTGGATGTGAATTACCTGCATCAGTAAAGGATTTAAAGCCTGATTCCTTTGTTTTTATTGGTCCTGAAGGCGATTTTTCAGCGGAAGAAATAGCCTTTGCACAACAAAATGACTTGCGTGAATTGGGTTTAGGTTCTCGAATTTTACGCACAGAAACCGCGGCCATCGCTGCTTGTGCAGCAGCAAATTTATGCGGCTAAACGCATATAAACGTTTATAAGCGTTTGGGTTACGATTTTTTGCACGGTTCAATTGCAACTTTGTATCGTTGATTAAAAGCACAGAGGGTGTTTTTGTGATACATGAAAATATCAAACGTTATGAAAAGTTTATTGAATTCAGTCCGTTTGTTCGGACATGTGGGGAAGGACCCCGTAATCATGGACTTCGAAAGTGGTAACAAGCTTGCGAAGTGGTCGATGGCGACTCACGAAAAAAAGAAAACGAAAAGTGGGGAGGTAGATGATGAGGTGCAGTGGCACAATTTAATTGCTTGGGGTTCCCTTGCGAAAATGGTAGAGGATTATGTGAAAAAGGGCATGAAGCTATCCATTGAGGGGAAGTTGAGTTATCGTTCGTACCTAAACAAGGATGGAATTGAGGTGAGAACTACTGAAATTCTTGTGAAGGATGTGTTGTTGGTAGAGCGTAAGATCGAACGCGAGGAAGAGGTGGAGGCCGACGAAAGTGAGGCGGAAATGCCATTCTAAACACGGGAATCCTAAAACAGTAAAAAAGGGGCAATTTGCCCCTTTTTGCGATTATTGCAAAAATTATCTAGATTAAATGTGCTTGCATTTTAGGGGATGGGTTTCACTAAAGGGTTAACCTTTAAAACGCCTATGGAATCACATAAAAATTACTGTTTAGAATGTAGTGAAATTTTAAGAGGAAGAACGGACAAGAAATTTTGCTCAGATTCTTGTCGGGCAGTATTCCACAATCGTCAGAATACCGAACGATCACAAGCCTTGAAAATCATAGATAAAAGGCTCAAACAAAATAGACGAATTTTGATGAAGCTTTACAATGGATTGTCGAATGATGCCAAGATGGTGCCGTTGAAATACGTTGAAACACTAGGTTTTACCTTCAATTATTTTACCCATATTGAAGAGAACGCGGAGGCCCAATTTATTTTTTGTTATGATTATGGATATCACAAAATAGACAATAAAAAAGTTCGGCTCTTGAAACAATCAGCTTTTAGCGAGGGTGTTGATATTATTGCGTAACTTTGCGGGTTCAATTAAACCCCATGGATAAAAAAGATCAACCCGAAAATAAACGTTCTCTAGCAGATCGTAAACCCGTAACCAAAGGTGAGGGTAAACCTGTTCAAAATCGGGAAGATCGCCCCGCTCGAAGCAGTGCTCCTCGAGGCGGCGAGTATAAACATAGAGAAGAATTTCGTGGCGACTACAAAGGAGCCAATAATAATCGCAACGACGATCGCAGAAGCGGTGGCGGATTCGAACGCAGAGAAGGCGGAGATCGCGGTGGCTTCAAAGGCCGTAACGACGATCGCAGAAGCGGTGGTGGATTTGACCGCAGAGAAGGCAATACAGGAGGTTATAAAGGCCGCAATGATGACGGAAGAAGTGGAGGTTTTAACAAAAGTCCAGATACTTCAGGAAGATTTCCTTCAAAAGAAAGAAAATTTGATAAACGCAACCCTTGGTCGGAAGATGAGAAACCCTCAGCACCCTCACGCATAAAACGTGAGCGTATCGAAACAAAAGAAACCCAATCACGTTTTGGGTATAAAGGGAGTAATAAGGAATTTCAAAAGGCAGGCGAAAGTCTAAGAAAAGGCTCAGATTTGTTGAGCTCGGAAGTGCGCTTGAATAGATATATTGCCAATTCTGGTCTAGGTAGCCGTCGTGAGGCCGATGCCATGATTCTTCAAGGAATGGTTTTGGTAAATGGCCAAGTAGTTACGGAATTAGGGGTTAAAGTAGGTCCTAAAGATGTTATTAAAGTAAGCGGCCAACGTATCATGCCCGAGAAGCCTGTTTATATTTTATTGAATAAGCCTAAGGGTTATATCACCACCACTAGCGATCCTAATGAACGCAGAACCGTTATGGAGTTGATTGATTTACCTGGTAAAGAACGTATTTATCCGGTTGGTCGTTTAGATCGCAATACCACCGGAGTTTTATTATTGACCAATGACGGTGAATTAGCGCAAAAGTTGACCCACCCAAGTTTTGAGATCAAGAAAATTTACCGTGCCAAATTACATAAGAAGCCAAGTAAAGAACATATGTTAGCTTGGGTTGACGGTGTTGAATTGGAAGATGGTTACATGGCTTTTACTCAGATTGGTTTTGTAGATGAAAACGATCCAAGCATTTTAGGCTTGGAAGTTCATTCTGGAAGAAACCGCATTGTTCGTAGGATGTTCGAACATTTTGGATACGAAGTAGAGGCTTTGGATAGAGTGTTGTTAGGGGAATTTGATAAAATCAAGTTAGGTCGCGGAAAATGGCGTTTCCTTTCTGAAAAGGAAGTGAATTACGTGGAGCGTATAAAACGATTGAAGCCGAAACCTTTTGATCCAGAAGATTTAAAGCCTAAAACCAAAGAATTTGACGATTTAGATTGGGAGTAGTATTGATTCCTTTTAACTTTGTTGTGTGAATATTCTGCTTTTAGGCTCTGGGGGTCGTGAACATGCATTTGCCCATTTTATCCACCAGAGTCCTCAATGTGATCGTTTGTTTATTGCACCTGGAAACGCAGGTACCGCATCTTGTGGGATCAATATTTCTCTAGATTTAAACAATTTTGAGACCATTTGGGATTTTTGTTGTCAAGAAGACATTGAATTGTTAGTTCCTGGAAATGAAGACCCATTAGTTGCAGGTATAAGTGATTTTATCCTAGAAAAATCGCAGCAATCTGGAAGAGATATTGCTGTTGCAGGTCCTTCTAAATTCGCTTCACAATTGGAGGGAAGTAAAGACTTTTCTAAGCAGTTTATGATTCGAGCCGGAATTCCTACGGCGGCATACAAAACCTTTGACGCTGAAAATTTTGATGCTGGTGCTGCTTTCATCGATAGTTTAGAGCCCCCATTTGTTTTAAAGGCCGACGGATTGGCAGCAGGCAAGGGCGTAATTATTACGGAAGATGCAGCTGAAGCAAAGGCTTTATTGAAGGAAATGATTTTGGGTGGTAAGTTTGGAAGTTCTTCTGCTAAAGTGGTGATCGAAGAATTTTTGAAGGGCATTGAAATCTCTGTATTTGTAGTTGCCGATGGAGAACAATATAAAATCCTAGGTTCCGCAAAAGATTATAAACGTATTGGAGTGGGAGATACCGGTTTGAATACCGGTGGAATGGGTGCCATTAGCCCGGTGCCATTCGCCGATGCTACATTTATGCAAAAAGTAGAAGATCGTATTATTAAACCTACTTTAGAAGCTTTAAAAAAAGAGGGTCACCCGTATAAAGGATTCTTATTCTTAGGTTTGATGAATGATGCCGGTGAGCCGAAAGTGATTGAATATAACGTGCGTATGGGAGATCCGGAAACGGAGGCGATTTTCCCACGTTTGCAGACCGATATGCTCGCGCTGTTAAATGCAATTGCTAGAGGTAAATTAGATGGCCTAGAATTTAATTTAGATTCACGAACCGCTGCTACGGTTTTTGTGGTTTCAAAAGGGTATCCCGATTCTGCAGAAAAAGGGCTTCCTATAACTGTGGGATTGGAGAATATCGAATCAGAGCAGTATGTATTTCATGCCGGAGTAAAATCGGAGAATAGAGTCTTGTTTACCAATGGTGGTAGGGTTACTGCCGTAACGGTTTTAGACAAAGATTTAAAAATAGCGATTGAAAAAGCGCAAGTTGCTGCATCAAAAATTGATTTTGAGGGTCGATATTTTCGCAGCGATATCGGTTTAGATTTACTAAAATATGAATAATAATTATCCAGAAATACCCAATATTCCAACGGGTCCAAGAAAGTTATTGAACCTGTTCCTACGCGGTTTACTCGTAGTATTACCTGTAGCATTGACCATAGGGATATTATTTTGGATTTTGGGTTTATTGGGTAGCGTTTTGCATTTGAATAATCTTTCACCGGGTGCCATAATTATCTATCTTTCAGGAGGAGTTGCCTTAATTACCTTAATTGGAAAAGTTACCGAAGGGGTAGTGGCACAGCAAGTCATTTCTTTTTTAGAAGGAATTATTGAAAAAGCTCCAGGTCTGAGTTGGATTTTTGGAACAACCAAAGATGTAACGAAAGCATTTGTTGGAAAAGAGAAGAAGTTCACAAAGCCGGTAAAAGTTCGTATTACCGAGTATCATTGGCGTTTTGGGTTTTTAACGGAGGAAGATTTGAGCGAAATAGGACTGCCTGATTATTGCACGGTGTATTTGCCCATGAGTTACGCAATTACGGGTGAACTTATAGTGGCGAAAAAAATAGACGTTGAACCCATAGATGTGGATTCAGGCGCATTAATGAAGTTCATTGTAAGTGGTGGTGTTACGGAGATTAAGTAATTCCCAGCTTTTGGGGATAATTTTTTCGTTTGTTTTTACGTTTATGTAAAACTAAGCAACGTTATTCGCATACATATATGATTTATTTGGATATGATCCTTCAAGCCGGCTCAAGCATGGCAGATTCGACTGCTTTAGCTGCAGGTGCAGAAGTTACTGAGCACGTGTCGGCCCCTATTTTAAAAATCATGGTTAAAGGGGGGTTCGTCATGGCCATTTTGGCTTTATGTTTGGTTGTGGCGATTTACTTCATCGTGGAACGTTGGATTTATTTGAACAAACGAGCTAAATTAGATGATAATTTGGTTAGCGTTATCAATGATAACCTTAAGGATAATAGACCCGATGCGGCTTTGTCCTATTGCGATAGAACGCCAACGGCTCAAGCCCAGGTACTGGCAACGGGATTGCGCTTCCTAGGAAGTAATATGCGAGAAATTGAGAGTGCCATGGAAACTAAAGGCGGTGTGGAATTAAGCGCAATGGAAGGAAATTTGCACTATTTAAGTTTGATTGCTCGTGTGGCTCCTATGTTGGGTTTTGTGGGTACCATTTGGGGAGTAATTAACATCTTCTATTCGATTTCAACTACGAATGATATTAGCATCGGAGCTATTTCGGACGGCTTATATGTTAAAATGGTAGCTTCTTTTGCAGGTCTTTTAGTGGGTATTATTGCATTTTTAGGGTATCAGCTCTACATCCGCCGTATCGATCGCTTTGCTGAAAGATTGCAAGAGCAAAGTTTGAAATTTTTAGAAATACTTGTAAAAGCCAACCACTAACATTCGGAAAAATGAATTTAAGAAGAAGAGCCCGAGAAGAAGCAGAAGTAGAATCGTCGTCTATGAACGACATCATGTTCTTCCTGATGTTGTTTTTCTTGATTGCAAGCACTTTGGCAAATCCGAATGTGATTAAAATCATGTTGCCCAAGGCAAAAACTACCAGCACCATCCAAACCAAACCATTGATATTAACGGTAAAGTTTGACGAACGCGACGAAACCAAATCTACAATTCAATATTTCATAGATAATGAAAAGGCACCCCTTCCCATTCAAGAGGTAGAAGCACGTTTGGTTGCGGCGAGGGATAATTTTTCAGATCCTGAAAATCCCGAAAATCGCATGAATGTAGTATTGCGTTTGGATCGTAATCTAACCGTACAGCAGATGGTAGATGTAATGGAAATTGGTGCTAATTTGGGGATTCGGATGGTATTAGCCACCGATAAATCACGCAAATAAGCATACTATGAAAAAGACTGGTACTCTTGTCTTTTTTCTACAAATATTATTAGGTTCTCCCACTGGAAATTTACAGTCACAAATAGATACCCTGTCCATTAAAACCATGGCAGGTCCTATTTATGACGCTAGAAATCCCACTACTACGACTGAATTCAAACTGCAACCCTCGCTTCATCGGATTTCAATTGATCGTGGATTTATAATTCCGCATCACGATGATTTGTATCATCTGTATCAAAACACGCTTTCAGTTCAATATCAATATCTGAGAAATGTTTTGGAAAGCAATAGTAAATTGGGCATCTCTGCTTATGCAGCGGACCTAGGAAGTGCCACTTTAGGTTGGGGTGCATCTTTGGGATTAAACTTAGAACAAGTGCTATATAAAGCGTCCAAGGTTCATGCATATTGGGGTTTTATTATGGGTATCGGATATATTTCTAATCCGTATGATGTGGTTAATAATTCAAGAAATCGCGCCATTGGAACCCATGGAAATGCATTTGGTCAATTGTATCTTGGAGGATCGCAAAAACTTTATAATGGGATCACTTTGGATCTTAATTTGCGTTTTTCACATTTTTCGAATGGTGCTTGGAAAGCTCCCAATTTAGGAATCAATATGCCGACGGTTTCTTTAGGAATTTCAAAAAAAATAAAAACAAATCCCATCATTACTCAGCCCTTGCAGCGGGCAGTTTGGTCGCCTTTCGGTTCCCTTCGATTGGGAGGGAAGAGTTTGGATATTGATGATACTAGGTTATTTTTAATTCCAGTGATGGAACTGGGGATATCGTATTCCATGAGCGGAAGTGCGCGACTGCGTTTTGCTTTAGCGGCGCAGGCTGATCCCTTTTACCGGTTTCAAAAGTTTGAACCCATTTCGCCCTTTACCTTTAGCAATGGAGTGGATCTTGGCATTTCTGTTGGCTATCATAAGAGATGGGGTGCTTGGGGCATGCTCGCAGATCTAGGTTGGTATGTATATAAACCCAGCAGGGGTTATAAAACCCCTTATTTTGAGGCGTTGGGCATGACCTATGAAGTAGATCGCAATTTTACCTTAATCGGGCGATTAAAAGCAAATAAAACAACCGCAGACCTTATCGAATGGGGTGTTGTTTATCATCTGAAGTGATTCCCCATAGATTTTTGGGAATCTTAGTATAATTCTGTTCCTAAAATATATTTCACATAAAATCCAGCGCTGAATGCAAATTGCTTTTTTTCCAAATGCCAAATGGGCTCGAATCGGAAATCAAAAATGCAAGTTTTTGGAATTAGTACTCCCATCCATTGATATCGCGCCATGATGAAATTACGATAATGGTCGAATTTATATGGATTATTAATTTGTTCACTTAGAAAAAGTTGTGCTCCTAATGGAGCAAAAAATTCTTCGGCGTAATAATGGGAAACCACGATTTGATGGGCATTGTTTGGAAATAAATGAATTTGATTATATAGCCCATGTCCATCTTTAAATGAGGTTGTTAATTTAGGAGAAAAGTCTTGAGAACCTAAAACTACAGTTTCAAAACGAAGTTTGGAATGGTAATCGTATCGCAAACCTATACTGCCATTCCATTTATTCTGAACAGGTTTACCTATTGCCAGAGATTCTCCCCCTTGGTGGTAAACCAAACTGCTGATGGGAATTGATATATGATGTTTGTTTTTATTGGAGGTTAAATGTACCGCAGAGTGCCAACCGAAAGAGATAATTTCTTGTTGAGAAGTTTCACTTATGGCTAACTGTCTCCAATCAAGCCAAAGATCAGATTCGAAATGCGTATTTTTATATAGGTATTGTACTCCATATTCAATTGGGCGGGTAAGCGCCAACTCATAGTTATAAAGCGGTTCGTATAATCGGTGCCGGGTTGCACCGTGAAGAGATCCTAAAATAAGGTGCTGCCTTTGATTAAATTGATGTTGCAGCTGGATTAACGGTAAGACCTTGGTTTTATTAAATCCTCCGTATGGAAGATTCAACATTGCACCAATAGATACTTTTGATTTTTCGGCGATAATTCTTTGAAATCCGCCCGTAACTTGAACTCCATAAAAGGTTTGACCTGGATTATGGGCTTCCATAAATTCGTTGTTTTTAAGATAATGAAGCGCTTGAAAACCAAATCCATTTGATCGACTTTGGAGTTTTAATGCTGGGTAAAATCCAGAATCTTCTTGACTAAAATCTTTAAAATGAGTTCCATTAAAGATAGGATTATCTAATTGACCCCATAGGAGGTTTACACCAAACTTTAGGCACAGAACTATGCATAAAAAGGGCCTCAACATGCTGCAAAGTACTTAAAATCCGCGAAGTTTTCGAAACTGAATTCGGGCTTCAGCCACAAAAAGGGATTGTGTATAATTAACAATGAGTTTTTCAAAGGTCTCTTGCGCTTTTTGGGCTTGATTTAGTTTAAATAATTGAATTTGAGCTAAAGCAAAAAGCGCGTTATCGGCTAAAATATCATTGGGATAAATATCTACCAATTTTCCGTAGGTTTCGGCCGCTGCTTCAAACAAACCTTGTTCTTCAAAAATTTGAGCTTTCATCAGCATGACCTCATCGTTTAATGAATGAGTTGGAAAATCTGTATTGATCTTTTGAATATAATTCAATGCAGAATCAAATTGTCGCTGTTTCTGATAAAATCGAGCGCGCGAATACCACTCCAAAGCAGTATAGTTACTGTCGATTCCCAAGTTATCGGTAATACACAGGGAAAGTTCCATGGCATCGTTTGCAATCAATTGGGTGGTAGCCCCTTTAAGAACATCAAGTTGCATATTCGCCCATTCATAATCACCGCGATAAAAGGAGAGCTCGGCTCTTTTAAATTTTGCTAACTGTCCTATTGGGTCGCTTTCAAATACTTTTTCGACTTGAGCCAATAGTAATTCGCTTTGATACACATCGCCAAGTTGGATTTTTAATTCAGCCAGAGCTATTTTAGCTTCCGCTGTTGTTTTTTTATCTAAATACGGTGATTGTGTATAGGCATCTAAAATGCGTACTGCTGAATCTTTTAAATTTTTATCTAGTAATCGCTTAGACCAAATAATTGCAGCCGGTAACGTACTATTGCTGGGGCCGTTTTCTGCGATAAATACAGAAATATCAGAATCAAATTTTTGCGGTAATGGCAAATTTTGTTCTTCAGAATATTCTGCGTTTAATTCAAACCATCGACTTCGAGCTTCGTAGTAGTTATAACCATATTCTCCTTTTTCGATGCAATAATCAAGGCATTTAATGGCTGTTTTTAAATCTTTATTACTGGCGCATAGAAAAGAAAGTTGGTATAAACGATAACCATCTTCTTTAAGTCGGAGGTCTAAGGAACGGGTGAACACAAATGCTTTTTCCCAGTCTTGTAATTGCACAAAAGTCCAATTTAACCACTCATTTAAACCCTGAACAGTAGGGTATTGCCGAATTTTTACGAGCAATAAATCTTGCAGCGCAGCGATATCCGCAGAATCAGTGATATAGGTATCAAATATGCGTTTGAGTTGGTCGTAAGGAGTATTGGCACGAACGATCATGTCTAAATAGCGTTCTAGGGCTTGAAGCCTTTTGCCTTTCTTCATTTCGAGAAGTGCAATTTCATTTGATAACCGGGGATTTTGACCGAAAATATCTTCGGTTTGAATAAGTATATCTAGCGCTTCATCTGTCATATCCCGCATTTGAAAACGTTCTGCTGCTTGGAGCGCTAGATTGATATTGTCTTGTGCTTTTTCTAATATTAACCGATAAAGTTTTTGATTGCTTTTGTTATCAGGATCTTCTTGCGTATTTATCCAGCATTCGTCTACCATGAAGATTAAGGGATATCCCGTGATTTTTGCCATTCTGCGTGTAGTTTTACGCGCTTTTTTATATTCTTTTGAATGATTCAGACATTGCAAATAATTTTCATAGTATTCGCTATTTTCAGGGTGTTTTTCTTGGAGTTCTTCGTATAAAATTTGGGCTTTCGCAAACTCTTGTTTATTATATAGCGAACGGGCAAGTCTGGCATTATCTTGACCGTATAGGGCCTCTACACATCCAAATAGGAAAAACCAAACAAAAGCACTATGTTTTCGAAATATACTCATTAAGAAGCGAAGTAGTCTGCGGGATCAATTTGACGTTCCACCATTTGTTTGTAGATACTATTTTCAAGGTTCATAAGATCTTTATGTGTGCCATTTTCTACAATTTGACCTTTTTTCATGACCCATATTTGATCCGCATTTTTAATAGTACTCAAGCGGTGTGCAATAACCAACGAGGTTCGATGTTGCATTAATTTCTGAAGGGCTTCTTGTACGAAATGCTCGCTTTCTGAATCGAGCGCCGATGTGGCTTCGTCAAGTATCAATAATTTTGGATTGCGTAGAATGGCCCGAGCGATTGCAATGCGTTGTTTTTGACCTCCTGACAACTTCATGCCGCGATCGCCTACTTGGGTATTGAATCCTTCGGGAAATTCTTCAATGAAATCTAAAGCGAAGGCTTCTTTTGCTGCATTTCGAATCTCCTGTTCCGTAGCGTCTGGATTTCCGTAACGGATATTTTCATAAATGCTTCCCCCGAAAAGGGAAACTTCTTGGGGTACCAGGGCGAGTTGACTGCGGTATTCTTGTAGATTTATTTCAGATATTGGATTATCACCAAGTAGGATTTGTCCTTCTTGAGCTTGATAAAATTGATATAAAAGGGCGGTAAGCGTAGATTTTCCAGAGCCACTAGCTCCAACTAGAGCAGTTGTTTTTCCGGGTAATAATTCCATATTGATATTATTCAATACGCGAGTTTCGGGTCGAGAAGGATAGGCGAAACTGAGGTTTTTAATGATGATAGGAGCATCAAGTTTGCGTACAAGGTCACTTTGATTGCTCTCTCGTGGCGCATCGATGATATCGAGAACACGTTCTATGGCGCCAAGGGTTTTTTGTATCTGTACAAATTGTTCGGCCATTCCACCCATAGAAGTTCCCACAAAAGCGGTTAAAAGCATAAAATTAAAGAGCTCTCCGATAGGCATTTTTCCAGCTTGAACCATGCCTAGTCCTAAATAAATAAGCCAAACAATAGCACCAAACATACAAATAATGATGAAGGAGCTAAAAGCCCCACGCCAATACCCTCTTTTGATGCTTTCTTTTCTTAAGAAATCCGCATTTTCGGCATAGCGATCGGTCTCAAACTGTTCATTGGTGAATGCTTTAACATTTACGATTCCCGAGGTGGTTTCTTCAACGATAATGTTATTATTGGCCGTAATATCCTGAACTTCCTTAGAAATTTTTCGGATAAATTTCCCAAAAAACAAGGCAATTACAATCACAACGGGGATACTGGCTAACATGTAGATTGCTAGTTCTGGTGAGCTGGTAAAAATAAGTATGATGCCAGCAATCATTACCAGTACTTGTCGGATAAAAAAAGCTAAATTGGTGGTAAAGGCATCTTGAATTTGAGCGATATCGGCACTGAAACGACTCAAAATTTCACCTGTTCGGTGGCTGCCAAAAAAATGCATATTTTGACTTACTACGGACTTAAATAAATCTGTTCTCAGTCCTTTAGTCATATCTTCGGTTACTCTAACGTAAAGGGATATGCGCAAGAAACTAAATATAGCCTGAACGGCAAACAAAATAATAAAATATTGGGCAATTTCCTGAATCCTTTCGGTGCTTGGTGCAGTAGAAACACCTCCATTTTTGTATACAAAAACACCGTCCATCATGTTACCAAGTAGTTTGGGAAAAAGGATGGATGCGCCAGCCGAAATAGCCAAGAAAAGCGTTCCTAGAGCGAAAAGCCAGCGATTGGTTTTACTCATGTAACGGAACAAGCGCATTGAATTCTTTAGATTTTCTCGGCTGAATTTAACTTTAGGGATTTCTCTATCTATTTTTCGGGATGACATAAACGCAAAAAACAAAGTTCGTTATTTTTCATGGTGTTTGGGGGCATTCTTTGAATCCGTTGTTTAAATGGGGGAAAAGCTTCGATGAAATGAAATGGAAAGATTGGTTAGATATCTTGTTTCCAAGATATTGTGTAGTATGTGGCAAGGTTGTTTTTGAATCGTATGAGCGTTATTTGTGTATTTCTTGTTATGCCGATTTACCCTTGTATATGTTCTCTATATGTTCAAATAGTCCGGTTGTAAAAACCTTTTGGGGCCGTTGTGAGGTTACGTATGGAAGTGCTCTTTTGTTGTACAATTCACAATCGGTTTATGCGCAATTAATAAAGGAAATAAAATACCGAGATCGGCCAGATTTGGGCCATCACTTGGGGTATTTGTTAGGGCAACGTTTGTTTCGATTGAATCGGAATGAAATTACGCAAGTGGATTTGTTATTACCCGTTCCCATGACCCGTAAAAAGCAATTATCTAGGGGTTATAATCAAGCCGAATACATCGCAAAGGGTTTGGCCACTGCATTGCAAATAAGATATGATAATTCCTACCTGAAGCGGGTAAAAAATCGCAGTTCCCAAACCCGGAAATCGCGATTTGATCGCTGGCTGAATGCGAAATCGGTCTACCAATGTTCTCCATTGCCAACATATATTAAACATGTGGCAATTATCGATGACGTATTAACGACGGGAGCCACAATCGAGAGTTGTATCGATGCAATTCGGGCGAAAAACGATGTAAAAGTATCTGTTTTTGCCTTGGGATATACAGCTACTTAGGGGTTCAAGCGTCAGTTTTATCACATAATACCGAGCTTCTTGTTTAAGTTTTTACATTTCGGCATTAAATTGGTTATTTTTGTTGATTAAGAAAATTGAATGATGAAGAGATTTCTACTAGTTGTTTGGGCGATGGTTGCAGGTGCAACGGCCCTTCAAGCTCAAAGAACATCGATGTCGTTGAGCGGCGTACTAATGCCTCAATATATGGCTTCCGGTTCATCGAGTTCCGAACTCATAACTTATACCCGCATGCGTGTTGGTCCTTTCAATCCGAATTCATCCTATAAATACATCGCTCGTTGTTTTGAAGCTAGCGAGTTAGATACTTCCGTTTTACTAGCAGGACACGGGGGTGTGGTTTATGATGATAATGGAACACACAGATATGTTACCTCTCACTCTTTTTCGAGTGCAGGCGGTCACGATACCCTAAAAACAGATTTTATGGGTTTTGCAGAATTATGGATTGGTTTTGTAGGAGATGGCAATACTATCTTTAAGGATGGTAAAGCTGTTTATGCAGGATTAACCATGATTGGCCTTGCGAATAGCGATACAAGTTATCATTATGCAATGGATTCTATGACGGTGATTTCTTTTGGAACGGGTTCTGGCTCTAACGAAGGAACTGCCATTTATGGAGAATCTTATGCGAACGAAACCAATTATGTATCTATTTATGACAATAAAGATGCCGTAGGCAGACCTTTATCGGTTACGACGGTAGAAAGTGGAAAATATTCTGGTGCGACTTTAGCCAATTTGGCTTCTTTTTACAACAATAATGTATTCAAAAAGTCTAAAATGTGGGGTACCATAATCCCAAATGATGGAAAAGATGGAGTACGTTCGATAATCAGATGGTCTGCTGCGGGTTTATTGCAGTACAACCAGAAAGATAGCGATGGTGTTTGGGGAAGCAGTACCGATACGCGGTCTCCAAGTGGGGGCACAAGTGCAATCGTGATTAGCAAATCTAATGCACCTTTGATCGCTCCTGAAATTTCTTTTGAAACTACAGCCGGTTACTTCAGTGAGAAAGAAGCGGTGGGTTATGTGGTAATTCAAAGAAAATATAGCAATGAAGATCCCCAATCAGTTGAAGTAAGTATTACTGGGGGTAGCGCAACAGATAAAGACGATTACACTCAGAATTTTAGCAAAACAATTACTTTCGCAGCTGGTGCCGATGCAACAGATACTGTAAAAGTTAATATCTTACAAGATGAAATAGCTGAAGGTTCAGAAAATATATTTTTCCGTATTGAAAATGCTCAAAATGCACTCTTGGGAAGCAATAAAACGCATGAATTGGTGCTTGTTGATGATGATCAATTGGGAATTTCAATGGCAAGCTCACTGTTGAAGGTTAGTGAAAATGCCGGTACTTTAAGCATTGAAGTTAAAACCGATCGCGCAGTAAAAGAGCCTGTAGAACTTAGTTTAATAATCAAGAGTAATACAGACAGTACCCGAATTCCTCAAGAATTTGCCTTGGGCAAAGTGAATACGCGTGATACCACCTTTTTTGTAGGAAAAACTACTGGAAGAGACTCGGTTAAGTTAACTGCTTATATTGGAGACGACCTCGTTTACGATTGGGATGATAGTGTTGTTGTAGTGATTCGAAAGAAAAATGGACTGGGTACAATTAAAGACAGTACTTGTCTGGTTATCATTCGTGATAATGATGGACCTTCTACTATTCGTATGGTAAGTCCGTCAATAACGGTATCAGAAGCCGTTGGGTCTGTTGCAGTTAAAATTCTTGTAGTTGAGAAAAAGGATGCTGGGGCTGACTTCGCTTTACGTTATTTAACGGCAGAAAGCACGGCAAAAGCAGGCTTAGATTTAACGTTTAATCCCGTATCTCAAATTAAAAGTATCGATGGTAACAGTCCCGATACATTGGTGTTTAATATCCCCATTAAAGAAGACGATGAATATGAGGGTATAGAATATGCGAAGTTCGGATTAATCAATGTTTCGAATACCATTATATCTAAGCCCGATACCTTTAGAATTTCGATTTTAGATAATGATTTACCCATATATACCATAGCCAAGATAAACAAACAAACTAAGTCCGACGGTCAGGTTGATTCACTAGGGGTTCGTTGCCGCATTCAAGGAGTGGTTTATGGCACTAATACCCGCAGCTCGGGTCTTGGATTTACCTTGCGCGATTACACCGGAGGCATTGGTGTGTTCTCTGCGTCTTCAAACTTTGGATACAATGTAAAGGAGGGAGATTCTGTAATGATTCAAGGTACAATTGGTCAGTTTCAAGGAACGGCACAAATTCTAGATTTGGATACCGTTATTCGTCGTTTATCAGGAATGACTCTTAAAAATGCACGTTTGGTTACTGCTATTAATGAAGGCTCTGAGTCGGATTTAGTTGAAATGCAAAGAGTAAAATTGGTAGACCCTCTTGAATGGCCAGAGTCGCCTTTGAATGCCAATGCATGGGCTTATGTGAGAATTGAAGGATCTACCGGCCGCATTGATACCTTATATATCGACGCAGAATCTGATATAGACGGTTCTCCAACTCCTAATGGATATTTGAATATTAAAGGAATAGGCGTTCAATTTGATAATAAAGCACCTTATAAGGAGAAATATTTCCTTGCGCCTCGTAGTCTTAAAGATTTTGGCCCTGCTAGTTTACCGATTATCCGTTTTGAGTCAACTACTGCCGAAATTACAGAATTAGCGGATTCATTGGTTATGAACTTGCGGGTTGCTCCAACCGATGAAAATTTCAAAGTAGATGTTGTTCACATTGGCGGAACCGCAGTGTCTCCAACCGATTTTGACTATACTACTCGTACGGTTAATGTTATTAAGAATCAGAATTTCTTTGTGGTAAAAGCAAATATTTCTGATGATTTAGACGGAGATGGAACGAAAACATTAGTTCTAGCCTTACGCAATGTAGTGGGCCCTGGCAGTATTGGTGCCGATTCTGTATTGAACGTTACCATATTAGACAATGAGCCAAGCCGCGTGAAAAATTTTGCCGACGCTTCGATTCAATTATACCCAAATCCTAACAATGGCGTATTCTACATACGGGATATGAAAGCGCAAATTCGTGAAATTCAGATTCGCAACCTTAATGGCTCAATTATTTGGGAGAATTTGAATCCTCGATTAGAAGGAATCTCAATACCTGTTAACTTAACGTGCAATGCTGGAATGTATTTAATTGAGGTGCGCACAGAATCAGGTGAGGTTTATACGGAAAAAGTACTGATCAAATAAGGTTAAACCCTATATAATGAATGAAAGAGGCGGCCCTGGCCGCCTCTTTCCGTTTTATCTGTTCTTATTGCGTAAATTTGTCAAGTCTTGAAAGCCGTTTTAAAGTTTCTCCGTTATGCTGCCGATCATAAATCATTGATTGGAGCGAATTTTATATTTAACTTTTTTTATATCGTTTTTAATTTGATTTCGCTTCTGTTGATCATGCCGGTATTGAAAATTTTGTTCGGCAAAACAGAAGAAACACCTGCTATGGGAAGCGGAACTGAAGGGGTTGGAGAATGGTTTGCTTCGTTTTATGGAAATTTTATTGAGTGGTTTCGGCAATTGGCGGCTGGAGAGCCCTTTCAAGCATTAGCCTATTTGAGTATC
>CBFHGY010000048.1:0-16333 GCA_965655465.1 Bacteroidia bacterium
CTCATTTTTACGCTTTTCCACAAACTCAGCCATAGCCGTTAAATAGTATTCATAATTGATCATAACTTCTTGAATGCCTCCTTCATCATTTCACTTCCAAAACTATCCAAATAAATCTGTGTGGTCTTCTCGTTTTCATGGCCCAATGCCTGACCAATCATTGAAACCGGAACTCCTTGATATTTCATCACCGTTGCAAAGGTGTGTCTAGCTACATAAGAAGTAACCTTAACTTGGATGTTCAAATCACTGGCAATTTCTTGTAGATCTTTATTCATTTGATTGTTGACTTTATGAATACGGTTGTTAATGGATACCTCAGATTGGTGTATCCGTTCATCTAAAATTGGAAAAACATAGGCATCGGGATTGCCATAGTGCCATGCTTTGTAGTAATCCAGAATTTCTTGCGCACCACCCAATAAAGGCAACTGGATAATTTCATTTGTTTTTCGCCTTGTATACACAAGCTGATCATTTTCAATATTACTCCACTTTAACTGAGCTAAATCAACGAAATTCACCCCCCCGGCATAATAACTAAACACGAAATAATTCCGACTATCTAATTTTCGGGTACCTCTTTCAATTTCTATGGATTCAATCTTTTTAAGATCTAGTCTACTCAAAGCCCTTTTTCGAGTTTTCACCTTTCTATACTTCGAAAAACTAACGGCATTAAAAGGATCGTAACCATCCCCAATAACACCTCTAAGTTTAGCCGTATTGATAATGGTTTTCAGAGTACGCATATATAAAAAAATGGTATTGGGCATATTTTGATTACCCTCGCAATAAGACTCAAATTCCTTAATACTTGAGAGGCTGATATCATCAAATGACCAATTTCTTTGCTTAAAAAATCTACTCCAAGCATTTTGTGTACTTCGATAAATATTGGCCGTTTCAATTTTATTGTTTTTCTTCAATTCCTCTATCAATGCATCAATAAACGTACTCAACGATTGAGTCTCCCCTTTCTTGCTGAATTTTATTTTTATGGATTCCAAATCAACAGCTTTATCATCGGACTCCTGAGCATAAACTTCCTTTCTAATTTCATTTACTTTGTGTGAGATCAGAATTTGAATCTCCTTGTGTAGAGGATGTTTTGAACTTGGAGAATTATTTTTCTCGTTCCACTGACTTGTTTTACAACTAACACCTAAGGAAAAATACTTCCTCTTTCCATTTTGGGTTAATCGAATCATAACAGGATGTTCCCCGTTTGAGAGTACTTTTGAGGTATATAGTATGGGCTCTACTTTTATCATCGGTTTACATATGGTTTACATAATTGACATAAAAAACCAAATATAAGAAGAAATATCGAAAAGTAAAAAACACTTAAAACATTGTTATTATGCATTTTAATAACATCCCATAAACATCAATAAAGTAAAATACAATTCATGGGGTGCAAGGGGTCGTGAGTTCGAATCTCGCCATCCCGACCAAAGAAAAGCCCAACGCGAAGCGTCGGGCTTTTTTTATGCGGCGAGTCCAAACGAAGTTTGAGTGAGCACACATAAAAAAAGCCCGATGAGCCGCACAGCGGCGATGGACTTTGGCTTTGAGGACACCCCTCCCACGAGATCATGGAATAATCTCAATAAGGTCAATTCCAGCGGCGAATCCAAACGAAGTTTGAGTGAGCATGCATAAAAAAAGCCCGATGAGCCGCACAGCGGCGATGGGCTTTGGCTTTGAGGACACCCCTCCCACGAGATCATGGAATAATCTCAATAAGGCGAATCCAAACCAAGTTTGAGCCAGCACCCACTAAAACCAAGACTCTAGCACAATCGAATACATTCCTACTTTTAAAGATCTAATAATTAATAACTTAATACACTTCAACCCGGCCGAATGAATCATTAGAGGGGGTCGTACCATTGTTATCACTAGTACCATACGGTTTAATGTTCAAGAAAGTGCGAGCACGGAATCATATCCCCTATTCAAAATAAAAGAATCATAACCGCTACCAATAAAAGCAGCTATTATTAATGTATAGGTATAACGTATATTTGACCATCCAAAGTACAATGGCATTTGTACGTAATGATCTCAGAATACCTCACAACCCATCTCGATTCAGACACTCAAAATATTAGACCTTATTTTAAAAATTCCTAAAAAAATAATTTAATTTTAAGTAACTCTCATTAAACGTCCAAAATAATCCGTTTAAATCGATAAAAATTGATAATCATGAATGAGACAGATGAAATAGAAAAAACAATAATTTCTTTTTTGAAAAACAACTTTGAACTAAAAAATATTGAAAATCAATTGATTCGATTTTTAGCTTCGCAATCAACACTTCAAACGTATCCCAAAAAATATAATTTAATCAATCCAGAATCCAATCAAATTCACATTTTTATAGTTAAAAAAGGATTTATTAGACGTTATACACTTTTAGAAGGCAAAGATATTACGCTTGAATTTGCACAGGAAAACGAAATGATTACCTCTATGTATTCGATTGTAACCAATCAACCAACAAGAGATCATATAGAAACGATTGAAGAGTCGGTCATTATCAAATTCAATTTTGAACACCTAATAAAAGCATATACTATTTATCAAGATGCTCCAAAAATTGGAAATCTCTTACGAGATAAATATTACCTCAATCTTGAAAATAGAATATTGTTGCTTCAAAATAGCTCTGCCATTGAAAGATACCAGGATTTACAACAAAACCAACCTCACATCACACATCGAGCACCACTCGGTTATATTGCATCCTATCTTGGAATTACCCAAGAAACTTTGAGTAGAATTAGAGCTAAAAAATAAAATCATTTTTTGACTTATGTCAAAGGAATCGAATTCATGCATATATACTTTTGCATTATAATTATTTAAATAATCTAAATATGAATAAGAACAAAAGTATGAATTTAAACGAGTATAATTATTCCCACTTTAACGCAGATTACTATGAATTTGAAGAGTTTACAGGTTTAAAAGTTGGTGATACTTTCAAAGATTTTGAATTAAAAACCGTAGATGGAAAGTCCGCTAAAATTTCAAATTTCTTAGATAAACCCCTTGTATTTGAAATGGGAAGCGTTACCTGTCCAATGTATGCCGGACACGTTACTCCAATGCAAGAAATAGCGAAAAAATATCCTGAATTCAACTTTGTAGTGCTTTACGTCAGAGAAGCCCACCCTGGCAATATTATTTCAAATCACACTGCCATAGAAAACAAAATTAACGCTGCAAAAGAGGCAATTCGATTTTACAAAGACAAAAGAACCATTCTTGTTGATAATACCAACGGAGATGCACACAAAGTATACGGTACATTACCAAATAGTGTGTATATCATAAATACGGATGGTACAATTCTATTTGCTAAAGCTTGGAATAATACCCATTATTTAGAGCCCGTTTTAGAGAAAATAGTGCATAACGAATCCATACAAAATATAAAATTCAAACCTGCCCAGCCAGGACTTTACCAATCTTATATCACACTTTATAAAAAGGGCGGTAGAACTGCGTTTTATGATTTCATCATTGGATTGCCCAAGCTTATTTGGAAGCATCTAATGGCAGGAAATTTATTTTAGTTTTATCCAAAAAATACCAAAGCTCGGAATGTTTTAACACGTAATAATTGAGAATGGCGGATTTACACACGCATCAATTTGTATCAATTCTCTCTATTTCAATAAAATTATCCAAGTAGTTATACCCGATAATCATCAATATTCGATAGGCCCTGTTATTGGTATCATCCGAAAACCAAATTTCCTGAGTTGAACCGTGCATCGCGAAATTAATGTTCTGCCAATAACTATATGAAGTTGACAAACTAACCGTTTGTTTTATATATCCTGTATTAGTGGCATATGCACCCGTTCCGCTAGGTGCTGATGTAACGTATTTGTTCAGCGAAGTACCCTCCATATTAATCGTTCCTGTTAAGGTTCGTAATTGAATACTTTTATTTCCCGAACTTGGAATTCGAACGCTTAAATTATCAAATTCAATATCATCACCAGCGTCTGCAAACACCTTTAGAGAATTAAGTGCGCTCAACCATTCACTCCCATTATAATAATAAACACCTTTAAAGTCTGTGTTGTATACTTGCAATCCTTCTGCTGGATTGCTGATAGATTGCATTTGAGAATGGGTCAATCGCGGAATTAACAAACCCTTACTGGTGGAACTAACTTCCATCTGAGCGCTACTTGAAACATTCGTAGTTCCAATTCCAACTTGTCCTTGTGCGGATATTACAGTCAAGATTCCCCAAAACAATAATGCTATTCTTCTCATGTTGAATTTCATCCTCGATTAATACAACTGTTCGATTTCAATAAAATTATTTATATATCCACCCCCAACAGTCAGCTTTGCGCGGTAAGCCCTATTATTGGTTTCATCCATAAAAATGACCTCTTGTGTACTGCCGTGATACCCAAAACTGATGTTTTGCCAATTTTTAAATGTTGTATTGAAAGTAACAGAGCTATTCGTGTAACCCGATAGGCTTGTAAGTCTTCCTGGCGAAGAGGTTGGCGAGGTTACTATATTGTTCAAGGAGGTCCCTGAGATACTTATACTTCCTGTAACCGTGGCGATTTGCAAGGAAATACTACCTGTATTCAACATCCTCAAACGTATATTCCCTAATTCAACGGTATCTCCATAATCCACAAACTTTCCAATATATTTTTTTTCGGAAATCCATCGAGATCCATCGTACGTATATAAACATTCTTGAGTTGTATTATAAACCTGTAACCCAGCAGCAGGCGAACTAATCGAACCCATTTGAGTTTGACTAAGCCTAGGTATTAACAAGCCCTTTGTAGTGCTCGCAACCTCTAATTCCGATGTAGCGTTAGGAATTGTTGTTCCGATTCCTATTTGGGCTTTTGAAGTGCCGATTCCCAAGGTAAAAATAAACAAACCTATTAAACTCTCCTTAAAACAATGCATCACAACCTCCTCTTTATGTAAATAAAATTGTCGATATACCCACTACCTATAATACAACCTACAGAATATAACCTGTTATTGGTTTCATCCATAAAATCAATTTTCTGAACCGAACCATGCCAATCAAAATCCGCGTCTGGTTGAAATAGAACAAAGGTCGTACCCACAGATAAAGATTGTCGTATATAGGAAGAAATACTAGAACCCCCAGAACCTGAAGCACTTCGAAATAAATTCATTGAGGTTCCCGAAATTTTTATTGAGCCGCTAACCGTCGCGATTTGCAATGAGGAAGTATTTCTATTGGAAGATAACTGCACTTTAATATTGTCCAATTGTAAGGCTTCCGCTTCATCCACAAAGGCTGAAATTTGGTCTTCACGTGAACACCAATTTTTTCCATTGAACACATAAACGGCCGAAGCATCTGTATTATACACCATCAAACCTTCAGCTGGAGAACTTATAGCATTCATTTGTGTGTTGCTCATTCTCGGCATCAAAAACCCCTTACTCGTTGAACTCACATCTAAAATACTGGAAGCGTCAGGAGCAGTAGTTCCAATACCCAATTGCGCTGCCAATTTTGAAGTATTCAAAAGGGTTAAAAAAACAAGGGAAACTAGAAATTGGTACTTCTTAAGCATGAGAGACCTCAAATTTAATAGCAAGATTTAATTTCTACTATTAAAACACTCCCAATAAGACTACAATCCTTGTATGAATTTGTCACCTCGGGCATTTTCAAACAAATTCTTGTTTTTACTAAACTTGCGTTATTTGATTTCTTGTATAATCTCATTTTAGATCATTCTCCGATTCAAGAAACGGACGGTACATCATTGCTAACATAATATAAAATACGTAATAAAATTTGATCGTAACCCTTATCTTTGATTCATTATGATGTACTTAGAAAATTTCATCCTTATAATTATAGCCGTCGCAGCCATTGTACTTTCGGTGGTAACCATACCTCAAGGTTCTATTGGAGTAGTCACCATTTTCGGAAAATACCGCCGCATAATGCATCCAGGATTGAACTTTAAAATTCCTTTAATCGAAACCATCTACCGGAAAATTTCTATTCAAAATCGTTCTATTGAGCTGGATTTCCAAGCTATCACCCTCGACCAAGCAAACGTTTATTTTAGAACGATGTTGTTGTTTTCGGTTTCTAATTCCAATGAAGAAACCATCAAAAATGTAGCGTTTAAATTCTTTAACGATAAGGATTTCATGACCGCCTTAACCCGTACCATTGAAGGTAGCGTTCGTGGATTCGTTGCGACTAAAAAACAGTCCGAAATTTTATCCCTTCGCAGTGAAATCGTAGAATCCGTGAAAGTATCCATCGATCACGTTTTAGACGCCTGGGGGTATAACCTCCACGATTTAGCGCTCAACGACATCACCTTCGATGAAGTTATCACCAAGTCTATGGCTCAAGTCGTTGCTTCAAGTAATTTAAAAGCGGCAGCTGAAAACGAAGGTCAGGCCTTATTAATTACCAAAACTAAAGGCGCTGAAGCCGATGGTAATGCTATAAAAATCGCCGCAGAAGCTGAAAAAATTGCCGCCCAACTTCGCGGGGAAGGTATTGCGTTATTTCGTAAGGAGGTCGCACGCGGTATGTCCGACGCTGCCAATGAAATGAAAAATGCCAATCTCGATGAAAGTTACTTACTCTTTACCATGTGGACCGAAGCTGTGAAAAACTTCGCTCAGGATGGCAAAGGAAACGTCATTTTCCTAGATGGTTCTCCAGAAGGTATGCACCGCACCCTCAAACAAATGATGGCCACCGTAAATCTCGAAAAACAAAAATCTTAAGCGGAGCGTTGGAAAAATCCGGCTATGTAAAAGTACCCCAAAATTAGCAGGCCTAACACAAAAAAGGGTGCCGCCATATACCGAATCCCATCATCGAAGAAAAATTCACCCACCATCCATATCACGTTGGCGACAATCCAACAAAGAACTGCCGCATTGTGAAACAATTCAGAGCGGTCTGATCGTGTAACCCAACATAATTGGGCGGCCACCAATAAAGTAGGCACCGCCATACTCAACGCAAACACCTGAAAGTTCATAATCCAAGCAAAATCTTTCATTAGCCACAAAACAATGTGGAGGTTTTCCTTTTTTCGAACGGCCCCAATCATCACACAATTTTAATGTAAATATTTAATTTCCTTGAAATTTATCCCGTTTTTTGAAACTCCATGTTGTCACCCAAAATCTTGATTCCTGTAAGTATTTTCATGGGTTCATGCTTTTTGCATTACCCCATTCCCTTTGCGAAATCGGGTATTTCTGAAAGTCACGTTGAATCATTATCAAACAATGGACTACATATCGAAACAGATACCATTATCGGTTTGACAAAAATGCATAGGATTTCTATTGGCTACCCATCGGCTTCGGCGGGGATTATCATCAATAACAATTGGTGGATTTTAGGCGATGATGCCCAAAATCTGTTATATGTACCCTCCCAAAGAACCGATTCACCATACCTCTATTACCCGCTTCCTTTTATACGAGAAACAAAAGATCTCACTGAAGAGCCCCAATACCGTCGAATTAAAAAGGCTTCAAAAATGGATTTTGAGTCCTTCGCTTATTATGCCAATACCTATAATAGCGATACAACTTACCATATTTGGGCTTTTGGCTCGGGTTCCAAAAGTCCACAACGCGATACCGGCCTGTATTGGAATTTTGAAAATTCAATTCCAAATCCCAATAAACAACCCGATAAAATAAACCTCAGCCCGCTTTATGAATTCCTGCAGCGGCAAGCCAATATAAACGCCGAGGATTGGAATATAGAAGGTGCCTGCATAGACCCAAGAAACGAAGGTGTACTATATCTATTGAATAGGAAGCCCGCCGTTTTGATATCCATAAGCCTACGAGATTGGTTTCGTTATTTAGAAATTGGCAGTTTACCCCTAGGGCAAATTGAA
Source organism: Bacteroidia bacterium (assembly GCA_965655465.1). Classification (GTDB taxonomy): domain Bacteria; phylum Bacteroidota; class Bacteroidia; order NS11-12g; family UBA955; genus VMCP01. Next base: position 7,944 of record CBFHGY010000048.1, read on the forward strand.
ATGAGTCCCTTTACATTACCGTTAATTGATGGGTATGAATCTGGATTTTCAGGAGCCACAATCGATACCGCACGCAACAGTATTTGGTTCTCCAGCTCGGTAGAAATTACCGATGATCCTATTAACGATGGGGCAATATTGGGTTCGTTTATTGGGGAAATATCATTATCATCAAAAACGCTCTACGGTCGACCCTTTTTAATACCCGAAGAACCATTTTCCACACAAAAAACCAAATTAGAATCCATTTCCTTACAAGCTCCAGAAAAATCCAAGGCCAGGATATTTCGAGGTACCGTTGACAATGATAACGGCGGCTCGCAACTGTTGATTATTGAAGCCCAGCTTAGGACAAAAAATTAGTAGGTTTGCAGGGTGAAACATATCGTTTTTGTTTGTCTCGGAAATATTTGTCGCTCTCCATTGGCAGAGGCTTTATTCAAAGAACAGGTTAAATTAAAAGGTGTAGAAGACCACTATTTCATTGATTCCTGCGGCACAAATGGGTTTCATAATGGCGAAAGAGCGGATTACAGAACCCGCGCGAACGCAGCAGAACATGGCATTGAAGTACCTAGTATCAGCAGACAACTAAACTTGGGTGATCTGATGGATGCAGATTTAGTTATTACCATGGCTAAAGATGTGCACGATCAGGTTTTGCGTTTTTGCCGAACCGAAGAGCAGCGTGAAAAAGTCCATCTATTTCGCAAATTCGATCCTACAGAGCCCAATTCTGATGTGCCCGATCCTTGGTATAACGACCGTTTTGAAGATGTTTTTCAAATCATTGATGCCAATTGCAGCTTGTGGCTACAAAAACTTAGGTAAACTGTTAAATTTAGATTGACTAATCTCTTATTGAATTAACAAAAATTTAATGGTAAATTGCATGTTTTGTATAATATAATGCGCCAACACCCATCCAAGTATCCAATAAAAATAAGACCGTTTTTCATATTCTTACTTAGTCTTTTTTCGAGTGCTCATGCGTATTCGCAATACCAAATCACAGTAATCCATTCCAAAACGGGCGAAGTATTATCAGGCGCAAGTATCGAGCTCTTGCAAGCACCAGGTGAATTTCAATTGCTTGGCAATACCGACAAAGAGGGTATGTTTACGTTGAATCAACCTTCAGGGGCAACGATAAAAATCTCAAAAGCCAGTTTTGAAAATACCGAAATCCTCTTAGGTTCTGAAAATAGATTACGCATTGGCTTGTCTCCAATTATTGATCGTGTAGATGAGGTAGTGATTGTAGGATACAATTCCCAAAAGAGAAAAGAAATTACGGGCTCAGTGGGTTCTATAAGTGGTTCTGAATTAATCAAACAACCCGTTTTAACCGGCACCCAGGCATTACAAGGAAAACTTGCTGGCGTTCAGATAACCAGTTTCGGATCTCCCGGCTCAGCTCCCACCGTGCGCATACGTGGAACCGGATCCGTAATTGGGGGTGCGGAGCCTCTGTATGTAGTAGATGGTATTATTACCGATGATATCCGAAACATAGCAACTAGCGACATTGTATCCATGGATGTTTTAAAGGATGCATCTTCAACGGCCATTTATGGAGTACGAGCTGCGAATGGAGTTATTTTAATCACTACAAAAGCAGGTAAAAGAGGCAGTTCTGAACTGACCTACGATGCGTACTTTGGAGTAAAGAATTTAAGCAATAAAGTATACATGGCAGGTCCAAACTCCTTCGCCACATACTCTAATGATGCGGCAGGTTCACAAGCTATCAAACCCGAACAAATTACAGGAAAAACCGATTGGATGGATGCCATTACACGCACCGGATTGCAGCAAAATCACTCCATAACACTAAGTGGTGGTGGTGAAAAAAGTGCATCCTTCTTAGGCATCAATTACATGCGAGAAAACGGAATACTTTTGGGCAATGATTATCAGCGGATTTCCATCCGAAATAACAACGACTTTTACATTAATAACAAATTAAAAGTAGGGAATACCGTAAATCTCAGCCGGTATTTATCGAACAATAAACCTTTCAGTGCTTTCACTTCTGCCTATAATGCAGCCCCCCTTTACGATGTAGTGAACGCTAATGGCAATTACGGTTTTACCGATGTGAACAACGTTGGAAATCCAGTTGCAGCCTTAGATTACACAGACGATCAATCCTTTGGGAATCGCCTTATGGGAAATGTGTATGCAGATTGGAAAATCACCAAAAATCTCAGTGTAAACTCCAGTTTTGGCCTGGATGCATTTGACAACCAAGGGCGTAATTATCAACAAAGATATCGCGTTAGCCCTTCTCAAAGGTACGACACCACTACGTACCGCATGAGCGCCCAAAATGGATATCGATGGATTTGGAATCAAATAGCGACCTATAACAAGCAAATAAATCTTAAAAATAAAATCACCTGGCTAGTAGGTCATACCGCGGAGCAATACGATGGAGAAGAATTTGCAATTTCGAAAGATGGAGTTCCTTCAAAACCCCAATATCGTTACATTAATACCGGGGCATCTACCCTTCAAGGAAACATTTTATATCAAAGACCATTAGGCGACTACGGTAAAAGAGAAAGTTATCTTAGCAAAATAAACTATGCATTCTCTGATCAGATATTCATTTCGGGTTCATTGAGAAGAGACGGTTCCTCCAAATTCCCTGAAGCCAATCGCTGGGGTTATTTCCCCTCCTTAGGATTTGCATGGGATTTGAGCAAGGCAGGTTTATTTTCTCAAAGAAGTGCTATCGACTTTCTGAAATTACGTGCTTCTTGGGGTCAAGTAGGAAACGATAGAATTAGCCCAAATGAATTCACACCTTTACTTTCTACCGGACTTATTTCCGTTTTCGGGAATGGCGATATTCAAGACGGCTCTACGATTGCCGAAATTAAAGACCCTAATTTAAAATGGGAAATCACTACAGAATATGATTTAGGTTTTGACGGAGAATTATTCAATAGAACGGTGTTTTTTACCATAGACGCCTATTATAAATATACGTCAGGAGCACTGTTTAACGTTCCCCTAGCAGCAGGACTTGGCGATAACAACAACAGCATGTTAACCAATGCGGCAGATATTTCAAACACAGGTTTGGAAATCAGTTTGGGATATAACCCAGCTCCAAAAGTTGCCAACGGATTTGACTGGAATACCACGCTTACCGCAACCTTTAATCGCAATCGTGTGGAGAATTTAGGCCTAGGCCGACCTACCAATTATGGCAATTTGAATAACGGAGAATTTGCAACACGCGTAGCTCCGGGTCAACCCATCGGCGTTTTCTGGGTTTATGAAACAGATGGGATTTTCCAAAATTCTGAAGAAATTGAAAAGTCTGCACATTTCTTTGGCACCCAAGCCGGTGATTTCCGTATAAAAGATCAAAATAACGATGGCATCATCGACGATAATGATCGTATTTATGTGGGTTCTTATCAACCCATTGCCTACTTAGGCTGGAATACGCAAATGACATGGAAAAATTGGGACCTCAATATTGATTTTTATTCTAATATTGGAAATAAAGTATTTAACGGTAAAAAAACCGTTCGATACGGAGGAAGTTATAACGTTGAATATGAAGTTGCTGCAAATAGATGGACTCCTGAAAACCCCAGCAATACGGACCCTAGAGCATTTAACGGCGTACCTAAACCAACAGATTACTTTGTTGAAAGCGGTTCTTTCCTGCGCTTAAATAACCTTTCCTTGGGATATAAAATGTCTTCAAAGGCTGCGCATAAAATTGGTGCCAAAAGTTTACGATTCTACTTAACAGCTCAAAATCTTTTTACGTGGATGGCCTATTCCGGATTCACGGCTGAATTACCTGGGGCTCCGCCTGAAGCAGGTATTGAGCTCAATATTTATCCTACATCTCGAACCATTTTAACCGGTATTCAAATTCAATTCTAATGTCAAAGCGATTTCCATTCAATCCAATAATTGCACTTTCAGGAATCTTCATTCTGAGCATGCATAGTTCTTGTAAAAAGAATTTCTTAGAAGAACCCCCAAGGGTGCAAACCGTTGATGATTATTTCAGTACTGCTAACCAAGCCGCACGGGAAATGGTTAATGCCATTTACAACAAACTTTACGATTGGAATATCCACAGCTTCCCTTTCATAGGAATGACCGAAATTGCAGGCGATAATGCTTCAAAAGGCAGCGATGTTGGGGATTCTGGTGGAGATAAAGACCAGTTAGATGCCTATTTCTTTTCACCCACCTCCATTTCTTTTGGGGATGTTTGGAATGGCTATTTTGAAGGAATTGCCCGTGCGAATAAAGCGATAAAATTCATCAATGAATTAGAGATCCCCGAAGCACAAAAAACTCAATATATTGCGGAAGCACGTTTTTTGCGCGGATATTTCTATTTCTTTTTGGTACGTAGCTTTGGTCCCGTGCCGGTTATTGATAAGGTGCCCATTACCGAAGAAGAGATAGCCCGCACTTACGTGAGAAATTCGGTAGATGAAGTTTATGCACTTATAGAATCGGATTTTCAGTTTGCGCTGCAGCTGCCCAGTAAGCAACTCATTGATTTAGGTCGTGGGAGCGGCGATGCCGCAAAGGCCTTCTTGGCAAAAGTAGCTATGTACCGACAAAATTGGGGGCTCTGTGCGAGTTATTGCGACGACTTAATTACGGGCAATGAGTACCAGTTGATGGCCGATTATTCTCATATATGGCAAGAAAAAGGCGAGTTTTCTGAAGAATCTATTTGGGAAATCAATTGTAAAGGTTCGGATCCTCAAAAAGGCATTACCGAATATTATGTGGTGCAGGCTCCAAGAGGAGGAACCAAAGGCTTAGGATGGGGCTTTAATACCCCGACTCAAGATTTATATGATGCGTACGAAGCTGGCGATGTGCGTCGTGAAGGTACCATTATAGTTTCAGGACAAACCCTTTGGGATGGTTGGGAAACCGATGCGAATCATTCCAATCCAATGTACAATTATAAATCCTACGTTTCGCGAATTGCTGAATCTTGGGGTCAAGGTGATATAAATTCCAATAAAAATCTTCGCGTATTGCGTTTTGGAGAAGTTTTATTAATTGCTGCAGAAGCTTATAACGAATTAGGGGATGCCGAAAAAGCATGTGATTATCTGAATCGCGTTAGAAACCGCGCTGGTTTACCTGATTTTACGAGTATGAATCAAGACAGCATTCGCATTAAAATTTGGAATGAACGTCGGTTTGAATTGGCCTTTGAACATGATCGTGTTTTTGACCTGCGCAGACAAGGTCGCATCGGTGATGTTTTAAAGGCACAAGGAATTGCCTTCTCCGATGGAAAACATGAATTATACCCCATTCCTCAAAGACAAATTGACTTGAGCAATGGAAAAATGATTCAAAACCCAGGATATTAAACATTAACACATATAATTATGAAAAAATCAACAATTACACCATTATGGATTGGCGCCTGCGTCGGCCTAATCGCTCTTAATTTTCAATCTTGCACCAAAGAACCTGAAGACGATTTAGGAGGATCAGGCAATTCAGCTTACACTGCATCCGACGATATTGCGAAAGACAACCTTCTGGCTAAATTCTCTTTTGAAAATTCGGTTGCAGATGCCAAAGGCAACATCACCGGTGAAGTTACCAATAACATTACCTATACCAACGGAGCAAAAGGCTACGCCTATATGGGAAGTGCCGATGGATATGCATTATATTCAACTGTTAGCCCAAGTATCCAAAATTTACAGAGTTTTACCATGGCTACCTGGGTAAAAACTTCGAACCACACCGATGGTGCTGAGTCTTGGTTTCAATTATTGAACGATAGCAACTGGATCGGGAATTTCTTTTTGTTACAGGAGTCCGGTGCAGAAGGAAACGATTCTGTAAGAGTTAAATTAACCTTCAACAAGTGGGATGCACCCGCATGGAAAGAGCAATGGGTCGACCTCAATGGCGATAATCGCTTGATTATTGGGAATAATGAGTGGCACCATTTTGTAGCAACCTATGATGCCGTATCTTCTAAATTGGCAATTTATATTGATGGTAAATTAAAAGAAATGACGGAAGATGTAACCAATCGCTTTGGCGACGATCCTGCTAACGGTGGAGGTCCTTTAGGTCCTTTGAAGTTTAAAAGTGCAAACCGTTTTGTATTTGGATGCTACAATAATCACCTACCAGGAAATACTCCCGATAGCTGGATGAAACATTTCGATGGAGGTTTAGACGAATTCAGAATCTACAACAAAGCACTCGCTTCTTCGGATGTGGAAGCATTACATAAATTAGAATCAGAAGGGAAATAAAATTGAAAGTTATTCATATCACTAACAGAAAGATTGTCCATTGGGCAATCTTTCTGTTATTATTTCCAATCAGTTCATGGGCGTGTAAAAAAGACCCAAAAACCAACGATCCGAAAGTAGATCCAAGACCTATTCAATTGGTTTCCATAAAATGGAATGCCCAAAATGTATACAGTATTATTAAGAATGCGCCGAATAATCCGGTAATTAAGGTAAACTTTTCTGCACCTTTGGATACGAATATTGCTAAAAACTCGATAAAAATTAAATTCAACGGTGTCGTTTCTACAGATGCCTATTATAGTTTTGAGAATGGAGATTCAACGGTAATCATTAAACCTCAAGAACCGCTCAAATATTATTCAAAATATACCTTGTCCATACCCAATAATGTTGCATCTTCAACTGGAGGCGTATTGGAATCGAGCCTGAATATTCTCATTCGCACAACGTGGGATCCCAAACCCAAGTATAGCCGCATTTCCCTCGATAAACTGATGGACTCTGTTCAGGAAAAGTGTTTTGACTTCTTCTGGGATTATGCCCATCCGGTAAGCAAACTTTCAAGGGAACGCTTAGGTTCGGATCAAACCGTTACCTCTGGAGGAAGTGGATTTGGCATAATGGCCGGAATTTCCGCGGTTGAGCGCAACTTCATCAGTCGTGCCGATTTTCTGGATCACATGGAGCAGATGACCGATTTCCTTTGGAATAAAGCAGAAGTATTTCATGGAGCCTATCCACATTGGTTGAATGGAACAACCGGTAAAGTAATTCCCTTTTCACCCAATGATGACGGTGCCGATTTAGTAGAAACTTCCTATTTAATAATGGGTTTGCTATCTGCCAAAGCGTATTTCGATGGAACAGATTCTCGGGAATTGGCACTAAGAAATCAGATTGACTCTATATGGCAGCGAGTAGAATGGAACTGGTTTACTAAAAACGGAACGGAAACAAATCTTTATTGGCATTGGAGCCCGGGAAAAGGATTTGTAATGAATATGCCTATACGTGGATGGAACGAGTGCTTGATAACACATGTATTAGCAGCGTCTTCCCCCACTTATCCCGTAGCCACCGAAGTATATCATAAAGGTTGGGCTAAGAATGGCGGTATGAAAAATGGCAAATCTTTTTATGGAATTAAGCTTCCCTTAGGAGAAGATTTTGGAGGGCCTTTATTCTTTTCACATTACAGTTTCCTCGGTATCGATCCCCGCGATTTAAATGACGATTACGCAAACTATTGGGAACAAAATGTAAGCCATTCAAAAATCAATTACGAATATTGTAAAGCCAACCCCAAAAATCAAGCCGGATACCACGATTCCATGTGGGGACTCACTGCGAGCGACAATCCTTGGGGATACAATGCCCATTCACCTACCAATGATTTAGGCGTTATTACCCCTACCGCGGCCTTATCTGCATTTCCCTATACACCGGAAGAATCTACGAAAGCTTTGGAGTTCTTCTATTATACTATGGGTGATAAAATATGGAAAAAATATGGTTTTGTAGATGCCTTTTGTGTAGGTGAAGTTTGGGCTGCCAACTCATTCCTAGCTATTGACCAAGGTCCTATTGTGGTTATGATGGAAAATTATCGAACCCAATTACTATGGAAATTATTTACCTCCGATTCAGACGTTAATTCAGGCATGAAAAAATTAAATTTCAAAGCCCCTTATATCAAATAAGCAACCATGTATCACAACATCAAATCCCACATTTTCGCCGTTTTGAGCGCTTTTACCTCAAGTAATATGATTCTAGCACAAAATTTAGAATCTATAGAACTGGATACAAATAAAATTCATTATCAATCTCACACCGCTCCTTGGTTGAACTCAAAAAAGGACCGCTCTTTAGAATCAAGTGCCCAAATGGCTGCTTTTATTGGAGATTTAATGTCTAAAATGACCCTACGCGAAAAAATAGGCCAACTTAATTTAGCGTCTGTAGGGTTTGATGTTACCGGACCCCTATTATCCCAAGGGGTAGAAGAAAAAATTGACCAAGGCCTTATTGGCGGGGTTTTCAATACATTTACCCCTCTTGCAGTAAGAAAATTACAAGAAAGAGCCGTAA
>CBFHGY010000049.1:0-16144 GCA_965655465.1 Bacteroidia bacterium
AAAAGAGGAGAAAAGGATAAACCCTTCCGGTCACAAGTAGAAATTTACAATTACCTGAAAAACAAGAAATACGATTAAGTTTTTGGGGAGACACCCCTTATTTTTTCGACTGTAATTTTCGCCAAGCTGCCTAAAGCAAGTCCCCATAATAAATCCAAGGCTAAAGAACCTAAAAGCGTTATACTAAAGCCCCAAATTTGTTCAGGTCCAATTTTTTTCAATTCAACTAAAACCCTCGGACTTGCTAATTTCACACCAACCATAACCAACATCGCTGCTAGGGCGGAAACGGGAATTAATCCGTTAAAAAAGACGAAAATAATGATAAAGACCCCATGGAAAACATTCGCCCAATGCGAACGGGCTCCATTATGAATATTTGCAGTACTTCTCGCAACCTCCGAAATCATAGGAAGCCCACCGAAAGCCGAAGCCAACATATTTCCCATTCCAATGGCAATTAAATCTTTATCTTTATTAGGAAGCACTTCAGGTTTAATTCCATGAAGGGCATTCACGGTAAGTAAACTTTCTAAGCTCCCTATTATAGCAAACAAGCCCACATATTTGAGAAATAAAACCCATGAAACGGGAGCCGCAAACGGTATTTTAACATGCATTAAATCCGCTACATTAAAATCGAATTCTAATCGGTATTGTGAATCAATTCCTAAAAAATAAGCGGCTGGGATTACTGTTATTAATACCAACAAAGGACTCGGAATGGCTTTCAAGCGAGGGTTTTCGACCCGCGTCCAAATCCATAAAATCGCAACACTCAAAAGTCCAATTGCAGCTACAGCCGGTTGTAATTGCAGAAGATTCGCAGGGAGGTTTCTTAATAAATCCAGAGGTTTAATCAAGCGCTCGCCATGAGCGTTAAGGGTTGGAATTCCCAAAAGAAGATACAGTTGCTTACTTAAAATCACAATTCCGATTGCCGCCAGCATGCCTTGTATTGCACTCGGAGGTATTAGATTAACCCACTTCCCGAATTTCAAAACACCCAATAGCACTTGAACGGCTCCTGCTACAAAAATGGCCCCTAAGACCCAAATCCAAGCATTGGGATTATCTGCACCGCCCAAATCGTTAACCGCACCTAACACAATTACAATCAAACCTGCGGCAGGACCTTTGATACTGAGTTTGGATCCGGTAAACCAGGATGTAAAAACGCCTCCAATCCCGGCGGTTACCAAGCCCATTACTGCGGGAAATCCACTTGCTTCTGCGATACCTAAACTTAAGGGCAGTGCGAGTAAAAAAACATAGAATCCTGCGGATAAATCTGCTATTAAAGGGGTTCCTGACCCGCCAGAAACCTGGGTGTATCTTGTTTTAAACACGGCTTACAAAGTTAATCAATTGCCCATCCTAAATTCAAAAAAATTATAATCCAATCTTAAAATCAATAATACATCCATGCAACAAATCCCTCAATTTTTGGCTACTTTCGTAGCACGTGATTTTAGGGGCTATTGATATTGGATCTAATGCAGCGCGATTGCTGATCGCGGAGGTACACAGAAACGCAGACAACACCCAATATACAAAATTGAACCTTCTTCGCATACCTCTAAGATTGGGATTTGATGTGTTTGAAAATGGGCGTATAGGTCGGGAAAAAGGTCGATTGTTGATTAAAACCATGAAAACCTTCAAACTCCTTTTAGATTTGTATCAAGTGGAACATTTCCGAGTATGCGCGACCAGTGCCATGCGCGATGCAAAAAATGCTAAAGAACTTGTACGACGGGTTAAAATTAGCAGTGGTTTAAAGATTGAAATCATAAGCGGTTCTGAAGAAGCCAATATTTTATACGAGAATCATTTATCGGCAAACCTTATTTCCGGTAGTAGGCAGCTCTTCGTAGATGTGGGAGGCGGGAGCACCGAAATTACCCTATATATCAACGAAAAAGTCGTTCAAAAAGAATCCTTCAATATCGGAACCATCCGATTGTTACAAGGCCATTCTCCAGATTCAGAATGGGAACGAATGAAAATCTATTTGAAAACCCATACCCGCAATCTCGAAGAACTACAAATTATTGGAAGCGGCGGCAATATCAACAAAATCTTTTCCATGTCGAAAGTAAAAGAGGGTAAGGCACTTCCAATAAGTTTCGTAAAAAAACTCCATAAGGAATTAGAGCCCCTGAGCATTCAAGAACGCATGTTTGCATATAATATAAGAGAAGATCGTGCAGCCGTTATCGTACCCGCGCTGCATATTTACCTCCATATTTGTAAATGGGCCAATCGGCAAGAAATCTTCGTACCCAAAATTGGTCTGGCGGATGGTATTATTAAAAAATTGCACCACGATATTGAAAAAATCGCTTTATCGTCTCAAATCTGATCCAAAACTTGGCAAAAATAGATTAAGCTACTTAAATTGAGGGCATGAACTACCCTTATCAAATTCGCAATCTCGAACAATACCATACCGATTACCAAGCTAGCATTGAAAATCCTGCTACATTTTGGGGAAATATTGCGCAACATTTCCATTGGCAAAAACCTTGGGATACCGTTATATCTGGAGATTTTGCGAGTGGAAACAGCCGCTGGTTTGAAGGGGCTCAACTCAATATCACAGAAAATTGTATCGACCGTCATTTGCCTCATAAAGCACAGGATACCGCCATTATTTTCGAGCCAAACGATCCGGATACCACCGCAATTCATATTACGTATCAGGAATTATACGATCGTGTAAATACGTTTGCGCATGTTTTACACGAACATGGAATTCGAAAAGGTGATCGCGTTTGTATTTATATGGGAATGATTCCCGAATTGGCGGTGGCCGTGCTCGCGTGTGCCAGAATTGGAGCCATTCACTCGGTTATTTTTGGGGGATTCAGTGCCCAAAGTATTTCTGATCGCATCAATGACGCACAGGCCAATTGCGTTATCACCTGCGATGCTGCCTATCGGGGCGCTAAATCGATTCCCTTAAAATCGGTAATCGACGATGCGCTAATGTCTTGTAACAGCATCCAAAAAGTACTGGTTTACAACCATACCAATACCCCGATAAGTATGATTAAAGACCGAGATTATTGGTGGGATGAAGAAATTGAAAAGGTCCAATCAAAAGGACTTTATCATTTTCCTGCAGTTGCGATGGAAGCCGAAGACCCGCTCTTTATCTTATATACTTCAGGTTCCACTGGCAAGCCCAAAGGGGTCGTGCATTCCTGTGCGGGCTATATGTTATGGTCCCATTATACCTTTGTTAATGTATTTCAATACAAGGAGCATCAGATACATTTCTGCACAGCCGATATTGGGTGGATAACCGGTCATTCCTATATCATTTATGGTCCTTTAAGCGCAGGTGCAAGCACCCTAATGTTTGAGGGCATTCCAACTTGGCCCGATGCGGGTCGTTTTTGGGAAATTGTAGACAAACATAAGGTCGCAATTTTATACACCGCTCCAACAGCGATTAGAAGTTTAATGGCATGTGGATTGGAACCTTTACAAAACAAATCCTTGGCATCCTTGAAAGTCTTAGGAACTGTTGGAGAACCCATTAATGAAGAGGCATGGAATTGGTATAACGAATATATTGGCAAAAATCAGTTACCCATTGTCGATACGTGGTGGCAAACGGAAACGGGTGGCATAATGATTTCCAACTTGGCGGGTATTACCCCTGCTAAAGCCACTTATGCAACGTTTCCCCTTCCGGGCATTTTACCCGAATTGCTCGATGAAAACGCACAAGTTCTCGGAGGAAATTCTGTGAACGGCAATCTCTGTATTTCACAATCCTGGCCTGGAATTATCAGAACCACCTGGGGCGATCACCAACGCTGCCAACAAACCTATTTCACAGCATACCCCGGAAAATACTTCACCGGCGATGGATGCCTTCGAGATGAAAATGGGATGTATCGCATTACAGGGCGCGTAGATGATGTGTTGAACGTGAGCGGCCACCGAATCGGCACCGCAGAAGTAGAAAATGCCATCAATATGCATGCGGGTGTAGTCGAAAGTGCCATTGTTGGCTACCCCCACGATATCAAAGGACAAGGGATCTATGCGTATGTAATATTCCAAGATCATATCCACAACGATGCCTTACTTAAGGCGGATATTTTGGCAACGGTTTCTCGCTTGATTGGTCCTATTGCCAAACCTGATAAAATTCAATTTGTTGGTGGACTTCCCAAAACAAGAAGTGGGAAAATCATGAGGCGAATTTTAAGGAAAATCGCCGAGGGCGAATTGGGATCCATTGGAGATACCACTACCCTTTTAAATCCTGAAATCGTAGACGAAATTGCTAAAAATCGATTATAACCTTTCTCAATTATTAGATGTGCTCAATTCGGATTAACAAGGCAAAAAGGATCGTCTTGAGTTTTACTTTTTTCTAATTTCCTAACCAATTTTAGTTATTTTCAATGTTAAAAATTGGAATATTTCAGATGCGGAATGATAATTGAAAACTATAAAATCAATTAAAGCAACATCATGAAGAACATTTTTAAAATCGGCGCATTTGTTTTGGCCAGTATGGCTGTATCCAGCGCATCTGCACAAATGCTGAAAGGCAATCAGAAATCTCCGAGTAATGTAAACCGTGCAATGGACGGGAAGCAACAACAAAACATTCAAGCAGTTCCCCAGCAAAAGCAACAAACCTTGAATGCAAACAGCCATGTAAATGTTACCAATCCAGGTAAAAATGCTGGAAGTATCAGCAATCCTTCTAGTGTTTCTGTTAGCAACCCGAATAACGCAGCCAAAGTAGGGCAGTCTCAAAAGCCGTCAACTCAAGTAGGCAAAGATCCTGTTAACGTTAATCAAAAAGCGGTTCAACAATTAAAGTCCAACAAACCATTCGGAAAATCAAAGCCTAGCAGCAATAAGTCTGGTCAATAACTCGAAATCACATTTCGAATCCAGAAGTGGTCACCCGTGGATGGCCACTTCTTTTTCTTTAGGAATACCGCCTATTTAAATAATATGAACACTCCGATTACCAAAACCTGAAATTCAAGGACTTCGATTTCATGCAAAGTATATGTTAAATAATTGTTATTTTCGCCGATTATTTAATTGCAATGAACGAATTATTACAGAAACCACAACTTTTCAGCAGCATAAATTATGCTAATTGGGGCTTAGGCCTTTTTCTTTTAATACTTTTCACGCTGGTATTCCAATATTTATTTAAAAATTTCGCTTTAGTTGCCTCAAATCGCCGCCTATTTGCTTCCCATTTTTTGTATTATTCCCTGTCCATATTCTTAATTATCACAACCATCAAATCTTCTTTAGCGCTTTCTTTAGGACTCGTTGGTGCTTTATCTATAATTCGTTTTCGAACTGCAATTAAGGAACCCGAACAAATTATCTTTTTACTGGCCTTAACCGCCGTTGCTATTGCACTTGCCGCTGAACAATTTTTACTGAGTACATTCAGCGTAATCATCTTTACCGTAATCGCTTTGCTGCGCAACCGCCAATACAAAAGTAGCGACCTAATTTCTCAAGATTTTTTAATGATTCAATTCACCCATGATACAAGTTTGGCATCTCAAAAACTATTAGAAGAATTAAGTCAAGTTCCTGGAGTTTTTCAACTTACGCATTATGAAAACCAATCGGGTGAATATCGATTTCTTTTTCAACTTGAAAATGCCGCACTTAGTATCATTTCCCAAGTAGAAGGCACACTTAACAATCATAACATCCTACAAGCTACTGTAAAAATATCCCAAAGCTTGGTATAATAACCGGTGTTCCTGAATCAACCCTTAACACTTCATATGCCAAGGCAGTTGTTACTCTCCCACATGTTTAACCCCATAACTTGCAAGATTTTCGCATCGAATCTTTTCAATTGCAAGCATTACCCATGCGGATAAAATCCCCAATAATCACACCCAAACCCTTATTACTGCTTTTTGGAGCGGCATTCTTGATTCTTGAGATATTTAGTTTTGCGACGTATCAAAAGCACCTTCCCAAGCTATTAAAAGACTTAATTCAATACGATTACAACCAGAAAAATTGGGCATTTATCCCTCAACCTCTGCATAATGTGCCTGTTTATGATACGTTAAAAATTGACTTATCTGAAATAGAATTTCAAGCCTGGGCCGCAGAATGGAATCAAGAATATAAAAATAAATATAGAGAAACCGGCAAACCTTGGATTGGCAAAAAAGAAAAACACAAAGCCCGTATTAAACTCATCAATGCAAATAAGTCAAAATGGCACAAGGCGGAAATTGCCATGATGGGAATGCTACCCGATCACCATGGCAATTTTGAACGCATGTCGATCAAAGTGAATTTGAAAGGCGATCAACGTCTGTTCAAGCTCAAAAGCTTTTCACTGGTACTGCCCGAAACACGCATGTACTTTATTGATGAAATAGCCAACCGCACCTTCAAAAACGTATACCAAGGAATCCAAATTAAACAAAAACCCGTTTGGGTTCAATTCCGTAAAAACAGACCCGTTTTGATGTTAGTCGAAAACAAATTCGATAAGTATTTGATAGAAGCCAATGAACGGCGTGAAAGCATCATTTTCGAAAAAGGATTTTTGGGCGATCTCCGCGATATCCCCGGAATTGAAGAACAACACATCAACATTGCATGTAATGCAAGCCTCAGCGATACCAACCGACAAGCACAACTAGAATCCCTCGCCAAGGCTACTTTTAACGATCCAAATTTCAAGCGATTTGATCTTATTGATTCAAAAAAAATACTGGGAGTATGGGCTATTGGCATGATATGCCAAAGTTGGCATCATTGGGTCGATATCAACTTGCATTGGTACTACAATCCCGTTAACCACAAATTCGAACCTACGATTAGAGAAGTCAACCTAGATCCCAATTGGAAACTCACAGGAAACCTTAAAAGTTTCGAAAATCGCAAAAAAGAATATCAGAGAATTTTGCAAAAATTTCAAAATGAAATTGTTCCTGGCCGAAAACATTTTTGGATAGCCTACGCAAAATGGGCTGAAAAACGCGATTCACTATTTTGGAAAAAACTCGACAATGAGGTCGGAATTGCAGCACGTAACTTACTGAAAATCCTTCCAGAATACCAATCCCCTCACCTGCCTCTTTATCCCGAAGAAATTCTTAAATACCAAAATTATCAAAAACAACTCAAGCAACACGCCGAAGAATTATCACAAATCCCCATCCATATAGCAATCCAAAAAAGACAAAGAGCAGTCCAACATATCCTACCCAGCACATATACCATTACCCAAAAAGTCACCATCAAACCAAATGAGGATATACGGGTTAACCCAGGCACCCATATTCGCATGACTGGGGAAAATGCACTTTGGATTATCCGCGGAGGGATGCAAATGGCGGGAACTAAAGACCATCCCATAATTATTGAAGCCGATTCCAGTTGTCGTGCCTCCATGTATATCGAAAGTTCCGATTCTGTAATTTTAAAGTATGTATATTTCAAAGGACTTTCCAATTTGCAATTTGGATATTGGAAAACCCCCTCCAGCATCACAGTTTATAACACTTCTAACGTACATTTTGAAAACTGCAGTTTCACTGAAAATCGGAGTGGCGACGATTATTTAAATGTGTTTCAATGTAAAAACTTCTGTCTTTCAAAGTGCATTTTCGCCGATGTTAAAAGCGATGCCTTAGATTCCGACTTTTCATCGGGGACTGTTACGGATACCGAGTTTTTAAGAATTGGCAATGATGGAATTGACGGTTCCGGAAGTCAAATTAAAATTGCAAACTGCATTTTTACTTTCATCAAGGACAAGGCCGTTTCATCTGGCGAAAAAAGTGCATTTACACTAACAAATTCGCTGATACAAAACAGTGAAATCGGATTGGTCTCCAAGGATCAATCTTCACTAAAAGTACAAAAGACAGCAATAGAGAACGTTCGATTGCCCGTAGCGATTTTTCAGAAAAAACCGGAGTACGGTTCTGCTACTATTCACATTGATAAAGACTTAAACGCCTTTATTTACTTAATTGAAGAAGGCAGCCGAATAACACATACCGGTAGAAAAATCCAAATGTCAGAAAATGTAAAAGACCTCCTATATGGAAACGAATATGGAAGCGCTACCCAAAAATAACTCCCTTATTCAAAAACTTTTAGGGTTGATTAGACCCAAAGTTAATTCGGTGGAATCAGACTATAGATTTGAGAAGAAATTTTTGGTACCCTTACATGAATTGCCCCAATTTGAAATGCGCTTGCATCAATTCTTTTGCCACGAAATCTATAAGGCACGATGGATTAACAATCTCTATTGCGACACCTACCATTTCCAACATTTCAATGAAAATACGGAAGGATATTCGGATAGAAAAAAACTTCGATTTCGTTGGTATGGAGAGGCAAATGGCTCCCTCAAAATCACGGCAGAATTCAAAATTAAACACGATGACGTAAATCGTAAAACCCCTTTAAATATTGGCCAAATTGAATACCTCAAAGCTGATACCCCACAGGTATTGTTTGAAAAATGCATTAATTCCTGGCAGAAAATCCAGCCCCAAACTGTTGGAATTTTAACGAAATATCAACCCACTCTGATAAATCGGTATCACCGTCGTTATTTCCTAAATGCAGATGCCCAAATACGCGTAACCATTGATACCCCGATACATTATCAAAACGCGCAAAACGGAATCAAAGCATCCCAAATAGATCATGCCATTGTGGAGTTGAAATCTCCAAGCAATCACATTATTTTCACGGATATCATGCCATATCAGCTCGATAAATCTTCGAAATATGTAGACGGTTTGCAGCGTTGCAGCCAATAATCAATTCAGAAGTTCGCCGCAAAGTCGTTTTATCGAATACCGCAAACGCAATAAATTCATACGTGCTGAAACCAATGCAGATTCTGCTTGCAATTTGCGCACTTGAGAAGCGCGTAAATCGTTAAACTGAATTTGTCCATTAGCATAGGCTTCTTGAGCACGTTTTAATGCACTTTCTGCTAGAACTACCGATTGACTCAGCGTATTAATTTGGGTTTCTAATACCTTTTGATCGGCCATGGCTTCGTATATCATTTGCATGGCTTGCAATTTTGCTTGCTCGTATTCATATCCCCTCCTTTGTACTTCTAAATCCGCATTTTTAACCGCATTATTCAACTGTTTGCCATTAAAAATTGGAACCACGAGTGCAGCCGAGGAGTTAAAACCTGTATTGGATTGGGACAAGATAATTCCAGCACCATTCTGAGAGTTTAAAAATCCATAATTGGCATTTATATTCAAAGTAGGCATTTGACGACTGCGTGTCAAATCAAGCTGATTGCGCGATAAATCTCTACTCAATTGGGCCAATATCACGGCACTTCCATTGCTCCCTACTTTCTGAATCAGGGCATCTTCCGATTCCAATACAGGAGTGGGCATATCTAAGCTGAGCTTCAATTCTTTATTGGGAACTTCCCCCATCAGTACATTTAAAGCATAACCTTCCTTTTCAGCAGCCGCCAGAGCTTGTATCCAAACCAAACTGTCGTTGTTCAAATCCACTTGTGCCGATAACACATCGAGTTGTGTTCTAGCACCCGTTTTATTTCCTGCTTCTACATAGGCCAAACGCTGTTTCGAAACAGCTAAATTAGCTTCTGCCAATTGGGCATTTAAACGAAATTGCTGATAATTCACGAATCGAGAAACCGCTTCAAAAACTAAATTTTCAGCAACCACTTTTGCCTGAAGTTGAGTCAACATACTCTGACCAACCAAATTGCGATACGTATACACCCGTCCAAAACCATTAAAAACCGTATAGTTCAAACCTATATTTGCTCCAATGGAGGTATTAACGGCTCCCTTACGTTCAACATCGGGCAAACCACCTGCAAACTGCAAATTCGTGTTGTTTTGACTGAAAGCACCGCTTCCGTTAGCATTTATTTGAGGAAAGAAACCTGCTTGGCCCAAATTCGCCAAATTCGAGGCTTGTTTACTTTGAATTTCGCTGACCTGTATTTGATAGTTCGACTTTAAGGTTCTTGCTACCACATTCATTAAATTAAGGCTATCCTGTGCATGTATAAGAGTGCTGCTCAAGCCCAATAACCCTAAAAACAACAATTTATGCTTGTTCCAATTCATCTTGTTCTGATTTAAGTTCACGTATTGCGGGTTCTACACTTTCTGCACTCGGCCTATCTCCTGCATTCCATACCCATAAGGATTGTCTCTTTATATCGTTCCAAACAGATAAAAAAACGGGCAACATTACCAATGTTAGAACGGTAGCTATAGCAATTCCATAGGCAACCGAAATAGCCATTGGGATTAAAAACTGTGCTTGAAAACTGCGTTCTAAGATCAATGGCGCTAAACCCGCAATAGTCGTAGCACTCGTTAAGAATATTGCTCTAAAACGCACATAACCCGATTGGTAAACCGCATCTTTAAAAAGCATTCCTTCCTTTAAAAATCCATTCATTTTATCGACCAGTACTAAACTGTCATTCACGATAATTCCAATGAGCGCAACCACCCCTAAGAAACTCAAAATACTCATTTGCTGACCATGGATATAATGCCCCCAAGCAACTCCAACCAAACTGAATGGCACCAAAAGCAGCAAAATAATTACCGCTTGTGCAAACGAACGGAAGGTAAAGGTGATGATGGCCAAAATGCTAATTAAAACGAATGGTAGGGCAAATTTCGCCGATTTCTGAGTTTTCAAGGCCTCCCTATTTTGACCCTCAAATAAGGGAGAAACACCAGGGTATTTCGCCAATATACCGGGCATAATGGTTTCTTTAATTTGATTAATTACCATCGGTGCCGATACATTTTTGTCGCGCAACTCCGATTCTATGGTAACCTGCCGTTGACCGTTTAAATGATCTACATCTACAACGCCTCTTCGCAAACTTAAAACGGCTAACTCCTTTAATGGCACTTCAAGTCCCGTTACCGTTTTTATGCGCATTTCCTCCAAATCGTTTAAGGATTTCCGTTGTTTTTCGTTGTATCGCACCCAAATTTTCACTTCGTCGCGACCTCTTTGCAGGCGTTGGGCTTCGTATCCAAAATAGCCGGCCCTGACTTGCGATAAAATTTGCGCCTCTGTGAATCCCATTGAATACGCCTTATCGGTTAAGGCAACATGAATTTCCTTGCGACCTGACTCTGTGCTTTCAACCACATCCTTCAATTCTGGTATCGCCTTCATCGCTTCTTTCAATTCGGATTTGGCGGCGTTGATTTCCTTGGCATTATCTCCCAATAAAGTTACCGACACGGGCTTACCAAAAGCAGAAGCCTGACCAAAGGTAAGTTTTTCGGCATCCGGCATCGGTCCCAATTCTTCCCGAAATAAATTTGCCAATTCCATGCTACTATAGTTTCGAGATTCACTTGGAATAAGTATTGCATTTACTTGGCCTTCATTAATATTCGGTCCTAATTTGCGCTCTATTTTTAATACCTCACCCGTTTCGTCATTACGCTCTTTTTTCAATCGATCATTAACCCGAACCACGGCTTCTTCAATGCGCACTAAACGTTCATTTGTGATGGCATCGCGAGTTCCCGATGGCATTGAAAGGTCGATTGGTATTTCATTTCGTTCTAAGTTTGGGAAGAACGTAAATTTAATAAGCGAACCTTTAATTCCGCCAACGGTAATTATCATGGTTCCAACCACAAAAAGTATGCTGAACAATCGATGGTCCAATGCAAAACGCAAAACCGGAGCGTATAACTTGTCGCGCATCACAAACATCATTTTATCGGTGATCCGTTCCAGCGCGTTTTTCTTATATTCTCTGTTGGTTAAAGCTTTTGAATGCGCCAAATGAGCAGGTAATATAATTAAGGCCTCAATCAAGGAAACAAATAGGGTGGCAATAACCACGGTTGAAAGTTCACTGAAGAAATCTCCTGCACGTCCATCAACCAAAAAGAAGAAAGAAAAGGCTACCATAGTGGTAGTTACTGCTGAAAACACGGCAGGCACAACCTCTAAAGTTCCATCAATAGCTGCACGTACCGCGGATTCCCCTTGCTCGTAATGCCAATAAATATTCTCTGAGATCACGATACCATCGTCAACCAAAATACCTACAACCACGATCATCCCAAAGAGAGAAATTACGTTAATGGTTACCCCTAAATACAAGGCAATAATAAACATCCCCAAAAAGGAAACGGGCAGCCCCATGGCTACCCAAAACGCAATCCTAGCATTTAAAAACATGGAAAGCAAAATCAGAACTAAAATCATCCCGATAAATCCATTTTCAAAAAGCAATTCTTTACGTTCATTCAGGGTCTCAGATTGATCTTTAATAAGGGTGCTGGTGATTTGTGGATTTTGTTTTGCGAATTCCACAAAATAGGCGCGCACGTATTCGGCGTTCTTCAATAAATCTTCCCGATCGGTACTCTGCACGGTAATTTCTACACCAGGCTTCCCATTGATATAAATTCGATTGGGATCGTCGGCCCAACGGTCTTTAACCTCCGCAATATCTTTAAGGCGCACCACGGAACCTGCTGCCTCTCTTAGAATCACCAAATTTTCTAATTCCTTGGCATGATACCCTTTGTTCTTGCTGCGAATTAAGAGTTCCTCTTCTGCAGTTTTTACACTTCCCCCCGTAATGTCAATATTTGAATTTCGCACCAATAAACCCGCCTGTTCTAAGGTGAGGTTGTGTCTGCGTAATGCAATATCATCAAAGCTGATCTCTATTTCTTGTTGGGGGAATCCTGATAAGCTAACCTTAGAAATGCCTTCATGTTTCAGCAAATCTTTTTCAATTCGCCGTGCATAGGATTTCAAAGCAAGCAAATCAATATTGGAACCTGAAACGGCATAATTAATGGTAAAAAAGCTATTTTCAACTAAGAATACAATGGGTTTTTCCAGACTCGTAGGAAAATTGTTAATGCTATTCACGGCATTTTGTACATCTTCCAAAGCCGTACTGGTGTTGTAGCCTTTTTCAACTTCTACATTTACGATAGCAGCATTTTCTTTACTTTTAGAGGTTACCCGCTCAATTCCGCTAACTCCTTGTAACTTTTCCTCCACCAATTGCACAACACCCTCTTCCAATTCTTCGGGGGAGGCACCAGGCAATACCAATTGAACATTTATGATTCGGCTTTCCACCAAGGGAAAGAAACTTGCCGTCAACTTGGTGTACGCAATAAATCCGAAAACGGAAATAATCGTTAACAGCGTATTAACCGAAACCGGATACTTTATAAAATACGTAATAAGGCGCTTCATCGTTCTTAATTGGTTTTCTTGGGAAGCTGTGGAACGACTTTCATTCCTTCAAAAGCACCGGCAACCGCGCGCTGTAAAATCCATACTCCTTCTTCAAATCCAGTTACGATCGCCTTATCTCCTTCGATGGCTTCAACATTAACGGGTAATTCATATAAACTCGAATCTTTAGGGTCTACAGCAAAAACCGTATTGCGCTCGCTTAACCAACTACGGGTAATTTCCATAGATTTGGAAACCGTTGCACCTCCTGCCGTAAAATTAAAGTACTGCCCTTCTTTTATTTGAGCCCCAGTTACGCGCAAATAAATATTCACCAATTGGGTTTGGGTATTAATGGTTGCATTCACCCGTGTAACCTGGGCATTTCCAATTGCAACCCCTTTCTCATTGAATAATTGCACGTTCTTTCCAACGCTCCATTGAGACAACTGCGACTCGGGGACGGCAGCCTCCAATTCAAAAATATTTGGATTCAAAAAAAGGCCTATTCTCTGACCAACACGAACTAATGTACCGGGTTGTATATTGGCTTCGGCCAAAACACCATTATATGGGGCAATAATACGGTGTTTAGCAAGCCGTTCTTCTTGACTTTTAATACTATAATATTGGTTCAGAACATTTCTTCCCGATAAAAAAGATTTTAATTTATTGTTTGTTAATTCGGGTAGTTCAGGCAGCATCAATTGCACATTTATTTGGGAAGCAAATGCGGCCCATTGTGCGTGTTCATTTGTATAATCAATAGCAATATCGGGCAGAACCTGACTCATCAATCCCAAAAATGCACTGCGTTGGGCTTTTAATTGAGCCGAAAATTCGCGATCTTCAATCTGCACCAAAACATCTCCTTTTTTAAAGGACATACCAGGCCTGAATTTAGTTCCCAATAAAGTCCCTCCTACTTCCGCATAAATTTCCATGCGATCTAAGGCTTTCACCCTGCCACTGCTGCTAAGTTGAACTTGATGTACCTCAAAACTAGCGGGTTTAACAGGTACCAAATTTTCCCTAAATGAAATTTTTGGAGCCACACTAATTTTAGGGGCAGATAATTTTTTCGATATGAAAATACTAAGCAGAATTACCGACACTCCTAAAACGATAGAGCGAACGAGAGTTTTATTTCCTTTTAACACCTTTTGTATAAAATTAATTTTACAAAAATACGTCAATGGCAAGCGATTTATGTGATAAAAGTGACAAAGGTCCTAAAAGATTTGACAAAACATTTGTTCGACCATTTATCGCAAACATTAAACGAGTTTCCCTTAAAATCCATTTTTCAAATTGTACCTTTGCACTATTAACTAAATCGCAACAACTATATATTATGTCATTCGTAGGAAAAAAATTCCCAAACATTGCGGTAAATGCAATGTCTGAAATGGGCGACACGTACGCCATCAATGTACTTCAAGAAGCCGTTAACAACAAAAAGAAAGTATTGTTATTCTGGTATCCAAAGGATTTTACGTTTGTATGTCCAACCGAATTACATGCATTTCAAGAAGCTCTAGGTGAATTTGAGAAACGCAATACCATCGTAATTGGAGCGTCATGCGACACACCTGAAGTGCACTTTGCATGGTTGAACACCGCCAAAGATAACGGGGGAATTGAAGGAGTAACGTACCCAATTTTGGCAGATTCAAATCGCAATTTGTCAAGTATTTTGGATATTTTAGACATTAAGTCTTCCGATTACAATGAAGAATTGGATACCATCATTTATGAAGGCGATAATGTGACCTACCGCGCTACCTACTTAATCGACGAGGAAGGTACTGTTTTCCATGAGAGCATCAACCACATGCCTTTAGGTCGTAACGTAAAAGAGTATTTACGTTTAATCGACGCATTCACCCACGTTCAAGAAAAAGGCGAAGTTTGTCCTGCAAACTGGGAAGAAGGCAAAGATGCCATGAATGCGAATCGCGATGGCGTTGCCGATTATCTTAAGTCCCATTAATCTTTAAAACCAATCGTATGCTATTAGAGCTTGAAACAGACACCTTGCAAGAGGTAATCAGCCAGAATGAAAAAGTTGTGGTTCAATTTTCCGCCGGTTGGTGTGGAAATTGCAGAATCATGAAGCCCAAATTCAAACGCATGTCTGCAGAGCATGAGGGCATGACGTTTGTAATAATCGATGCCGAAAAAAATCCAGAATCACGCAAATTAGCCAATGTTTCGAATCTGCCCACTTTTGCGGCTTTTCAAAACGGCAACTTAATTGAGCAAACACAAACCAATAAAGTAGAAGTACTTTCCGAATTGGTTTCTAAAGCCGCACAATCATGAAGATTCCCGTAATCAAACACATCACCGAATTTATCGAGCAAAAAGATGCCGATTTTATAGAAGAAACCATAGCGGTTTTAGAACATCTATCGGAATTGGAAAGTTTGAAAGATGAGGAATTGGATGTTATTGGTGAATTGATTTCAAATATGTACGGAGCATTAGAAGTCCAAAAAAGCATGGAAGACGGTCTAAGTAAAAAAGATGCTTTGAACGGTTTTATGCAACGGGTTTTGGGTTCAATCGACAAATAATTTCACATTACAATACGCAAAAGCGGCTGATTAATCAGCCGCTTTTTTTATGCGTTTATCTCCAAATTTTGCAAATATTGCAACTATAATTACCAATAAAACCGCCCAATATACCCATTCCGGTATAGGTACAGGATCACCCGCTGCATAAGAATGCAATCCGGATAAATAGTAATTCACACCAAAATACGTCATAATTATACTCGCAAAGCCCACTATACTCGCAATATTGAAAGCATAAACGCTTTTCAAAAAGGGAATAAAACGCAAGTGCAGTATGATTGCATATACTAAAA
>CBFHGY010000050.1:0-10503 GCA_965655465.1 Bacteroidia bacterium
TGTCGATTTTCCGGTTAAAGCCTATATTTTGTTCCTCGTAACCCGGCGGCAAATCCCAAATGCCTTTTTGCGTATAAAATGTGAGCGGCGCCTGGTATACATACGACCCGTCGGTCCAAAAGTGCGAATTGGTATGCTGCCCACTACCTATTATATAAGGTATATACTCCTCGCGTATGAATGTGATTAGATTGCGCTGCTGTGCATCAGACTCGTACTGTCGGATAAACAAACTATCGTTGCGCCAGAACGCTTGGTAATGAAAACCGGTTTTAGGATCGTAAATAGGCGTTCCACGGCGCTCTTTAGAGGGGAGGTGCATAATTGGGAATTTCCCTTTTGATTTCTCTGGGGAAGCCCTATCAAAGCTTTGACCCATTCCAGTATGCACGAAGGTTTGGTGAATATCGTGATGACAGGTTTGGCATTCTTGCATGCCTACATAATCGACGGTATCGTGTAAATTCCAGAAGTATAAGGAATCTTTGTCGGTGCTTACAACGGTTTCTTGGGTATTGCAGAAACTGAAAAAAACAGCCATTCCAATCCCTACAAGTAATAAGGAACTGCGCCAAAAGGCCAAAACAGGGGATTGGTATTTCACAAGCCCGAAGTTACAGAAAATTAGGGATTAAATAGGGTCGTTTCCGAAGTGGGTTTGCCAATCTAATACGCCTCCAAGCAAATTTCTAACATTTTTGAAGCCCATTTGCAACAAAAATTGTTGAGCGGTTTGACTGCGTTTTCCAGAACGGCAATGTACAATAATTTCGTCCGCTTTAAAGGGTTCCAATTCTTGAATGCGTGATGGAATTTCCCCCAAGGGAATTAAGGTTCCACCCAAGTTGAATTCTTCGTATTCGAATGGCTCTCTTACATCGATCAGATGGAGTGTTTCTCCTGCATCTAAACGTTTTTTTAAGCTGATTACTGAAATATCTTCTGCCATTAGTGTATTAAATTTAATGCGGCGCTGCTTCGTTGTCCATCTTTGAAAATTGCGTGAATGAAATACGATCCACGGGGTAAATCGGCTACCCAAATTTGATTTTCGCTACCTTTATATACGTTTTTGCCGCTACCGTCTAAGATTAAAACTTCTTGTATTTTTTTGCCTTTGGGAACATCAAATTTGACCCAATATTTGGCTGGGTTGGGATAAATATGAAGCTTTAAGGGTTTGATTTTTTCGGTAGAAAACTGATAATTTTGTCTTTCGCCAAAAAGCATCCGCATCATAGGCGTACCTTTGATACTATAGTCTGCACGTTCCCAACTTCCCAAAAGATTATAAAACAAATGCGGATTGGGCGTATTGGCATCCGAATATCTATAGTTATTATCGTAACCCAGATTCAATATAAAAGGTTGGCGTTGGTACCACCCGATATAGTATTGTCCTTTAGGAAGAAACAAAACCGTATCGAAAAAGAAATACTCGAAAAGATTGATGCTGTCGCGGTAAGCGGGTTTGCTTACTGGGAATTCATATATCAATTCGTCTTGACGGTCGTTGGTTCCTAGCGGAGAGAGCTTTTTCCAAACCCGAAGCGTAAAACTACGGAAACTAACATCTTCTTTCACCTGGGTAAAATACGCTGCGATGCCCCGAAGCGAATCGTCTTGTGCGGTATTGAATTCCATCGCAAATTGGCCTGGAATATTACCTAGATAGGCATAATCTAAACCGAAACCACCTTCTGCACTGCCATCGTCGTAAGCATACCATGGCATGAATTGATGTTTCAACCAATAGGAATTGTTATTGCTTTCAGAATTGTAATTATCGGGGGTTTGATCGTTGCTCTGTGGATCGATTACAAAATGGTATTTTAATGAGGGGGTATTTCCCGTAAGGGTATCGAAATAAGGAGTCTCAAAGAGTTCGGTACTGTCTGAATTTCCTAATATATTGCGAGAACTTGCGCTGAAATCTTGTTTGAACAGCGTTTGCCCATAATCGTTAGAAACCGATAATTGGAAACGGGTTTGTGTGGTAGCAAATTCATTCAAATTCTGAACACGGAGTGCACTTCGGCCTTTATGCAAACTGGAATTTAATTTGTAATGAGCGTATGGAATGTTGGAATAATCTTTAAACAAGCCGTTTTCTGCATTTACGATACCTACATCTTCGATATCTGAAATCCCCGGTACGCGACCTTGATCCATACGGATGTAATCGACATGCCAGTGATTCAAATTTCCCGTTTTCTTGGAGTAATTCACGAATCTGAATTGGAAATCGGGAATGAGATAATCCGTCGAATCGATGGGAATGAAGACTTCTTTAAACGCAGTATTGTGAGCTCCGTTTGCGCCCCAAACTTTACGCCATGTACTTTGTTGGGTTTTGAAATATACCGTTAGAGAATCTTCAATTTCGGGTACATCTCCCAAGCCTTGATTCTTAAAAAAGAAACTCAAATAAATGTTATCGGTTAATCGGTAAGGGAACGTATTCGCGCCTTTACGGTAAAACTGTAAATTTATGGGTTGAGATGTCAAACTATCAGCATGCACCGATTCTCGGGTAGAAAGCGTTTGATATGGATTTCCAAATGCGTTTAAATGGTCAAAAGTGGCGACGTATGCATTGGGGGCATCCGGACAGAAACTGTTATTGATCCAAACCTGTTTATCAGCCCATTTTTGTGAACTGGGATATCCGAATTGCTGCGTAAAATCTTCAAAAAATGGTAGTGATAAGGTATCATTTATACCCCAAGAAATTACCGAATGCTGCTGGTGATTTTTAGAAGCGGTATAAATGACCTCGTCGTGTTCGGTGGGATGTATTTTAAGAAATTGACCTATAGCCTTTTGGGGTAAAACGTTTACGAAAAAAAAGAGCATACCCCAATAATAAAAAAACGATGTTTTTGTCGTTTGAGGAGTATGATTTTTAATGTAAATGAAATGCTTCACGTCTGGCCTTGGCTATTAGTAAACGAATAAAATGCGAAATTATTGCATTTCACTCGAAATATAAAGGTTTCTATGGAAAATGGGACTTATAAATCTTCCCCCTCTAAAAGTATTGGATCGTCTATTGAGCTGGAGTCCGCATCAGGGAATTGCGATTTATCGGTAGAGGCCACGGTTAAATGGATTACACTACCTTTGGGAATTAGGGTTCCTTCTACCAAAACTTGGCCACGGCAAGACTGTGCCAAAACCAAATTATTGCCGATAGGGTCGTAAGCGTAAGTGATTTCCCCCAGAACCAAACCCCTGTTTTTGATGATGGCTTTGGCAAGAGTGATACTCATATCGACCAGATTGGGTGCTTTGATTTTGGGCTTGTTTCCTGTATTGATTACCAGATATATGGTTCGATCTTCCTTCACTGAGTCGTTTGATTTCGGATTTTGTTCGATTATGGTATAGGGGCGTGCTTTTTCGTTATACACGGAATCCATTATTTGCGAACGCAATCCGGCTTGCTCCAAACGAATTTGTGCTTCATCGAAAGACATCCCCGAAACATCCGGTACTTTGATGTATTCGTTATGGTGTGTATAGGCCGCGAGTCCCGCAAAAATTCCCCATAAAACCAAGATACTTGCTAGTATTAAGAGGCCAATTTGAATGCCAATTTCTTTGGCAGTTAGGCCTTTTAGGAGTGTTTTGCTTTTTGTGTTTCTAGTTGCCATTTGTCGCGACCAAAGTTCAGTATTTCTCGGATAAAATCAAACGGTTTGTATGCATTTAATGCTGCCTGGTGATAAATACAAGTAGCGGGTGTCATTCCAGGAAGGGAATTTATTTCAATAATATACACTTCCACGCGTTCTTGGGGGAAGATTTTTACAAATGCATCGATCCGACAATAACCTTGAACATGAAGGGTTTCGGCTACGCGTTTCAGGGTGTTTCTAACGATTTCGGAGATGCGCTCTTGGGCTATAATATCTTTTGAAAAACGCGCAGGAGTGAGGTTTTGTCCTTCGCCGGCTAGGAATTTCTCTTCAAGACTTAAAATTTCGGATTCTGCAAGGGATTCAGAGGGTTCGAACATCTCATAATAAAGGCTTCCATCTTCTTGATAATGGGTGAGCATGCCTCCCGTAACTTCTAAAAAATGCAGCGCATCGCCCTTTTCAATGAATTTCTCGATTAATAAACTGGACTTTTGAGGAAGTTCATCGTAGATGTTAATGTTCAAACGATCTGCAATTTCCGGATCAAGGTCGGGCGTGGTTCGGAAAATCAAACGTGCAAAATCCTCTAATTCAGATGCCGATTTTATTTTTCGAACGGCAGCTGAGCAACCGTCATCCGCAGGTTTGGCAATTAAGGGAAGCCCAAAGCGTTCGGCAATTTCCACCGAACGAAGCTTGGGATTTATATAAAAATCAGAGGCTTCCCAAAGCAATTGATCTGCAACCAAGAACCCTGCCTCTCGCAACTTTTGATTGGTTGCGTATTTATCGATGGTTAGGGCCGAACTGTGAGAGGGCGAGCCATTGAAATAGAGGTCGTATGCCTGCAAATCGCGCTGTAAAGTGCCGTCTTCACCAGGTCTGCCATGCAGTGCAATGAATACGCCTTCCACCTGTTTTTTAAGATCCATAAGAGTCCATTTTTCAGCGTTGAATTCTCCGCCATTGGGGTGGTATTTGTCTCTTATATAGGAAGTTTCTTCACGAATTTGTGCCAATGCATCGTGGTTTTGAGGGTTCAAAATTTTATTGCGGATATCGTCGGCATTGTCCTTTAGCATATATGCCAAGGGAAGGGTATACAATTCGTAGGCATCGCGGTTTCCAACCAAAAAGAGGGGAATGGGTTCAAATTCCTCGCTTGAGCTCAATTTTTCATATATATTTCGACCCGATTCCATAGAAATATGGCGTTCAAAACTGTACCCACCCATGATAACCGCAATTTTTCTTTTGGCACTTTGAGGAAGTTGACTTTGGGAAAATAAGGAATCTAAGCGTTCTTTGAGGGCCGTGAATTTTCGTCCAGAGGGGTGTGATAGAATTCGCGTTTTAAGCGATTGGCGCACAATAAATGTTAGGAACTGACTGGGATTGAGTCCAATTTCTGCCGCTTGGTGGAAGAAGAATGAACTGGGCATCATTCCACTCGTTGTATTAGGGTCGTTCAAGAATATTTGACCGTCATTTTGCACAAATCCATCGATTCGGGCATACACTTCAAATCCAAAAAATCGATATAATTCGGAACATGCACTGCGAATTTCATGTATAATTTCGGTGGAAACATCCATGGGGGTTTCCTTCCGACTTAAACCGGGTAAGTATTTACTTCGATAATCGAATAGCGCGCCACTTTTCTTTATTTCAGTGGGAGGTAGTGCGATAGGTTGGCCGCGATGGTGTTCGATCACGATACAACTAAACTCCTTTCCAGTGATTTTGGATTCGATGAGCACGCGAGATTCACTGTCATGAGCTTGCAACTCAATAATTCCTTTCGAATCCAAGAGCAATTCCATAACGGCGTCTGGCGTGTAATAAGTTTCAGAACCGTTTTTCAAGGGCAAACCCAGTCCAGAGCGGATATCTGTGAGTTCCTTAATATAGGATATTTGCGCGGTGATATCTTTTTGTTGGAATTCATCTGTATCGATGCGCAACTTAAAAAATGCCAAGTCAATGGCATCGCAAAATCTTTCGAATACCGGATCTTCTAGAATAGAAACGCCTAATGAAGAGCCTTGATTTGCGGGTTTTACAACAAATTGATGTTTGAATTTCTGCAGAAAATACTGAAAACGTTGGTGTTTTTCAACCGTATCGGATTCCATCCATTCTTCAAAACTGATGGATTCAAATTCGTTGATGTAGAGATTTTGGGTTTGTTGAAATTTCTTTTGGATCCATTTATTGATACCCAATGCCGAAGGCAAAATTCCCGAGCCTGTATACGGAATTCCAAGCCATTCTAAGATTCCTTGGATACTGCCGTCTTCACCAAAGGTGCCGTGTAAGGCTAAAAAAGCAATGTCGATGTGATATTTCAAGTTTTCCCATTGCAGGGGTTCCCCTATTTGCCGATTCATGTGCTCTTGCATGAGTGCTTGTAAATCGGCGGTTTCATCGTTGATTTCAATGCCAGCGCGCGAAAGCGCTTCCTCTGGAATAAGGGATTCTGCATAAATTTGAAATCCGTGATCGAGAGTGGGTAAAAATGCCGCCGGCGGATAAAAATCACGGATGCTACCCTTATAAACGTGTTCCCAATTTAATTTCACGATGCCGCCAAAACTGTCGATAAACAACGGAACCGGTTCAAACAAGGATTTATCGAGGTTGTCATAAACGGTTCTACCGCCCGCAAATGAGACCTCTCGTTCGCGGGAACTTCCTCCAAAAAATATGCCTACTCTGATTTTACTCATGCTCCACAAATTTAATCTTATATACGTCGATAACCCAATACTAAGAATCCTGATTTTATCGTTAATTTGCACAATCATAATGAACGTGACTTTTTGAAATTCAAAATTGTGTGTAAAACCCACTGCATTTGGGCTTAAACGCACACAGAAAGAAAAATAGGACACGTGCATAAACGCTAGAATTCATGACAGAACAACGCAAAGTAGTATACGGAATTACCCAAGGAGATCCCAACGGAGTGGGAATGGAACTTATTTTGAAAATATTTTCAGATGAGAATATTTATAAATACGGGACCCCCGTTTTATATGCATCTCCCAAAACTTTCAATTATTATAAAAAAGTATTGGGCTTGGATTCTATCAGTTACAATTTGGTAAAATCTGCGGGTGAAGCACTTGAGGGGAAACTGAATTTGGTGGTTGGTAGCGATGCAAGCATTGAAATCAAAATGGGTGAAGCTCAGCCAGATGCCGGTTTGGAAGCTCTGAATTGTTTGAAAAAAGCCCTTTCTGATGCCGATCATTTGGATGCCTTGGTAACCGCTCCTTTAGATAAATCTACTGTTGCACAGCATGAAGCGGCATTTACCGGGCATACCGGTTTTATTGCGGAACATTTTGGGGTAAAAAATTACGCCATGTTTTTGGTTTCAGAAGAACTTAAAATGGGATTGGTAACCGAGCATGTTCCCGTTTCACAAATAGCACAAAAGTTAAGCACCGATGCCATTTTGAATAAGTTGGAGGTGATGTATAATTCCCTTCGTGAAGATTTGAATATCATTAAACCTCGAATTGCCGTTTTAGGCCTTAATCCACATGCCGGAGATAGTGGATTGCTTGGAAAAGAAGAACTTGAGATCATTAAACCCGCCGTACAAACGGCTTTCGACCAAGGGAAATTGGTGTATGGACCCTATGCGGCGGATAGTTTTTTCGGCAGCGGGCAATACAAACCCTTTGATGCCGTTTTAGCCATGTATCACGATCAGGGTTTAATTCCTTTTAAGTCTGTGGCCTTTTATGAAGGTATTAATTTTACCGCAGGACTTCCCATAATTCGCACCAGTCCGGATCATGGTACGGCGTACGATTTGGCTGGAAAAGATACTGCTGAAACCTTAAGCATGCGAAATGCCATTCACGATGCCATTCACATGGTAAAAAATCGCTGGCAGTTTTCAGAGGATTTCCAAAACCCATTACCCTACGCAGAATTGCGCAGAGAGCGGTTCCGTATCGATTTTTAAGGTTTCTGTAGAAATTCAAGCATGGCATGCAATACCGACGCATCCATGGTGGTTTCGATGCTCCCGTGTTCGGAAAAAGTTGCCGTTTTAAGGTTTCTGTAGAAATTCAAGCATGGCTTGCAGTACCGAGGCATCGATGGTGGTTTCGATGCTGCCGTATTCGGAAACATCTCCTGTTTGAGCTTCTTGGAACAAGTGGTTGATTCCTGGCAAAATCCGGAATTCAATATTTTGATGTGCGCTTAAATGTTTGCGGTAGGCATCGCTATTCAGGGAAACCGGTGTTTGTTTGTCGAGACTTCCGTTAAGCAATAAAATCTCTTGCGTTACGTTTTTCCAATCTTCAATGGCATTACTGCGCAAAAAATGCCACATCCACGCATTCTGAAACAAGGAAACATAGGTTTCTTGCAGGTAAATCGGGAATTTCATTTTTGTATTTTTTACAAATCTTTTTTCGATTTTTCGACGTAATCGAGGAGGAGTGCTCTTGGTCCAAAAGGCATATATCCTGTCTATTGCAAGTTTTAGGGAATCGGGGTTGGCCTTTAAAGGGGATTCAGTTTGGGTCAAATTGATTATTGCGCGGTGTAAGCGAAGGTAGTGCGATGTTAATTGACTGTCTTTTAATAATGCTTGAACACCCGGTAAATTCTGATAGGTATTGATTTCGGCACCTGACACCAAAACCGGTCCAAATCCTATAAGTTTGTGCACGTTTTTGTTTTCCCGAGCCAGCGCTGCAATGATGGAACAACCTTCACTATGCCCTAAAAGGATGATGGGATTTTCTGCGCTGATGCTGTCTCGAACAAATTTTAAGTATGCGTTTCCGTCTTCTATCAGATCTTGGGTGGTGTAACCCTGCAATTCACTGGGCTTGCAGACGGTGTAACCAGCCCCCCGATCGTCGACTCTCAATACGTGGTACCCCAATCGAGTGAAGGTGTCGGCCAAGACAGCAAAGGGTTTATGGCCTAGAATTTCTTCATCGCGATTTTGGGCCCCGCTTCCCGAAAATAAAACGATGGTGGCATTTTTGGGTGCATTTTTCGGAATGTTGAGTATTCCAAAAAAGCGGCAGGTTCCTGCGGCATTTGAAAACTGAATATTTCGGGTTATATAAGGGAAAGGAGCTTTAGGGGTTTGGGGTCTTAGAAGTTGCAGATTTCCCCGTTCAAGCGATAGGGGAATGTTCATGCTGTTTTGCACGAATTCACCGATAATTTTATCTTCTTTCGAATTCCATTTTCCCGTAAAAACCAAACCCAATATTTTACTTTCAATACGTACGTTATGACCGTCAATTGCCGTAATATCCATTGGGAGATTTTTTGCCCCTTGCTGGGGAACCGATAAATACGTTCGATATTGGTTGGTCTTAAGTTCTATTATTTGGAATTCAATTTTCAGGGCTACGCCCATTTTTTTAAACTCCAGTTCTCCATTCCAATCACCTAACACAGGAGATTGTGCAAAAAGCGCAGGTCCAAATCCACAAAGTAGTAAGAAAAATAGGTTTTTAAATTTCATAATAATGGCTAAAAAACATGCAAAGATACGATGCAATTGATGGGTTCGGCGTGAATCTCATACAGATCCAAGAGGAAGTTAGAAGGATTCAATTTTTTAAGAATTGTTTGAGAAACGATTCCCTTTCATTTAGATTTGAATCTTGAACCTCCACGAACACCGCATTCCCAACTTATTTTTTCGGTTTCCAAAATGGATTCAGGGTGTGTGGGTCATTAAATACCTGTTGTATCCCAGAGTGCCATTGATCTATAAAACTTTAAATAGATTACAGGTTTCGGGAGCACGTATTTTAGATATTGGTGCCGGCGACGGCCAATATGTATTACCGTTTAAGGGTACAGCAATTAAGGAACTTCAGTTAGTGGATTTGAGTCCTTCTAATGCAGATTTTTTAAAGAAATTATTCCCCGAAGCACAAATTTACTCTGAGGAAGCCCTTGGATTTCTCGAACGTCAGACATCTGAAAAT
Organism: Bacteroidia bacterium; assembly: GCA_965655465.1. Taxonomy (GTDB): domain Bacteria; phylum Bacteroidota; class Bacteroidia; order NS11-12g; family UBA955; genus VMCP01. The sequence goes on from CBFHGY010000050.1 coordinate 9,632, forward strand.
GTGGATTATATTCGATGTTTGAGTACCTTGCATTATATCGATAATTATCGTCAAGTGCTTCAAGAGATGCACCGAATTTTGACTTCAAAAGGGAAATTACTGTTATACGTGCCTGTACATGAACATCGAGAGTTCTTTCTGTATTCTTGGATATTTAATAGGTTTTCGAATTATGAAAGCACAATGAATCGCAAGGAAATTTTCACTTATGAAGGTTTGATGCTTGTTTTTAGGGATCTTGGTTTTAAAACATTAGAATTTCAAGCGAGTTATGGCTGGTTTGGCAGGTATTCCCATGAACTGCTTTCAATTGGTACCATTTTACTTTCACAGCGCAAATGGATTTTTAAAATATTGGGAATGATTTGGCTTTTTCATTTGATTCCCGTGATTTTGATACTTAATTTTTTAGAACTGCAAATTCCTCCCAAAGGTCAAGAACGTTTTAATGGGGGAATTTGGGTGCTGCAGAAATAGTGCATTGTTTGGATAAATGAATGTTGTAATTTCATTTGCAATATGATTAATCCAAATCATAGGATACACCCCATTCATTGATGGAACAGGTATCAAAACCTTCTTCCATTAAAGTGTTTTTGAAATGGTTCATAGCATCTTTCTGGCCGTGTACCAAAAAGATTCTTTTAGTTTCTGAAGGCACCGCAGATGCTTTTATGTATTGGAGCATTTCCTGATAATCAGCATGAGCCGAAAAACCTGACATCCGGTGGATTTCGGCATTCACTTGATAGGTGTCTCCAAAAATGCGTACTTCTTTTTTTCCTGCAATTAATTGACCGGCCAATGAAAACGGGGTGGCATATCCCACTAAAAGTATGGCATTTTTAGGGTCAGAGATTCGGCGTGCAATA
>CBFHGY010000050.1:10513-15741 GCA_965655465.1 Bacteroidia bacterium
TGGCAGAAATGATGATACACGGTTCAGGATCGGCATTAATGGCTTTGGATTCTTCTACTTTACTCACATAGTGCAATTGAGGAAAGTCGAATGGGTTTCCATCTTTTTCTATATAGGATAAAATCTCCGCATTGAAATTTTCCCGGTGTTTCGACATAATAGTGGTTGCTTTAACGCTTAGAGGACTGTCTACGTACACGGGAATTTTAGGGAGTTTACCATTAAAGGCGAGTTCATCGAGTAAATAAATGATTTCTTGGGTCCGGTCTACAGAGAAGGCCGGTATTACAATGCTTCCTTTTTGTTCCATGCAAATTCTCCTTGCCAATCGTTCAAGAGTTACCAAATCGTTGCCATTTTGAGGATGCAAACGGTCACCATAGGTACTTTCACAAAGGATATAATCGCTTTTCGGAAAGGGGTGGGGTCCGTCTAGAATGCGGTCATTTTCCCTACCAATATCACCTGTAAAGCAAAGAGTAACCCTCTTGCCGTCAAGTTTTACAAGACTCAGGTGAATGGCTACGCTACCTAAAATATGGGCATTGGGAATAAATCGAATATGGGTAGATTGACCTACAACAAAGGAAGTATTATTGGGTTTGATATCAAATAAGGGTAGGGTTGCGGTAACATCTTCTTTGGTGTAAATGGCTTCGAGTGGATCGAGTCCTTTGCGGGCTCTTTTTTCATTCACAAAATGCAGGTCACTTTCTTGAATATGTGCTCCATCCATGAGCATGATTTCACAAAGGTCGAAGGTTGCCGCATTGCAATATATGGGTCCTGAGAAACCGTCTCGAACCAATTTGGGCAATAATCCGGTGTGATCGATATGGGCATGAGAAAGGATTACAAAATCAATTTCGGCTGGATTAAATCCCCAAATTCTATTTTTCTCATCAGATTCTTTGCCTTCCCCCTGAAAAAGTCCGCAATCTAACAGGATTTTTTCACCGCTTACGGTGGTAATAAGGTGTTTGGAACCGGTTACGGTTTGGGCTGCACCAAAAGATTGTAGGGTAGGGGAGAGTTGCATGAACACAAAGGTGCTACTTTCTTGTGCCAATGTCAACCGGCGTTTGGAAAATTCCCCCAAAAAGATTGGCGATTTTTGCAAGAGAAACAAGGATTTTTTCTCGGAGGGGATTCATTTGTGATTTTCCGTAAAATCCATTTTATGATTACGGAAAATCGCCAAGATCGAGCGGCGCCGTTGGGAGAGATTTGCTGAATGAAAAAGAAATTTATTTTAATCGTTTTGTTGAGTGCATTTACGGGTAGTATTTCTGCTCAAATCACTTTAAGGCCTTATGTGGGTTCAACCGTGTCTAATTTTGGATTTTCCAGTAGCAGTAACTACGATTTATATTATGAGTCTGGCGGATTTGACGGTTTAGAAATGGAATTCACGAAAGAGGAATACCAAAAGAATTTTCGTCCGCGTATTGGGATGCAATTGGGTTTGGGTGTGGATATTTATTTAACCGACGCATTGAGCTTTGAACCGGGCTTGCGATATATGCAAAAAGGCGCTCAATATGCATCGGATTTTTCAGAACTAGATTTTGGTATAAATATTAAGACGGAAATGACCAATACCTTTCATTATCTTGAAATACCCTTAAACTTGAATTATCAAATCGAGTTGGGAGATTGGAAATGTATAGTAACAGGAGGTCCTTCTATCGGATATTTAGCTGATTTCAGAATACAATACCTTCAAAAAGCAACTTGGATGGGTATGACTGAAGAATACATAAAAGATACAAGAACAGAAAGCAAGTTTAAGTCGGATCTTAGGAAAGATGGGTTAATGCCGTTTGACCTCGGGATAAACGCAGGTTTGCGTACGGAATACGAGAACTTTAGTATTTTCTTACAATATGACAGGAGTTTTAACGAAGTGTGGATTAATGGACCCGAGCGCAATCAAGCCTTAACTTTGGGCGTTGGGTATAAATTTGAATTGTAAATGGTTACGTAAATGGTGGGAGCTTACCCTCACCAGTGGTGAATCCAAACAAGCGTTTAACAAATTCAGTATCTCTGTTTCATGCAACTAGACAAATCAAGTATTGAAAAAATTAAGGAGTATTTCAAGACAAGACCTGTCTTGACAGCATACCTTTTTGGTTCATATGCACGAGGAGAAGCAGACATGCGAAGTGACATTGACATTCTAGTTGATCTTGACTACAGCAAAAAAATAGGATTAGAATTTGTCCAAATGCAGATTGACCTTGAAAAAATACTTAAGACGAAGGTTGACTTGGTTTCTTCTGGCGGATTATCGAAATATGTCCGACCAATAATTGAAAATGAGAAACAATTAATTTATGCGCGGTAAATTTGGAGATAAAGTAAGACTTAATCACATCTTGGATGCGATTATTGAAATTGAGAGCTATTTGAATGATGCCGATTTTGATACTTTTATGGAAAATTCTATGATGAGATTCGCTTGCATTAAACAAATGGAAATTGTTGGAGAAGCCAGTAATCATATTTCAGAAGAGGTTAAGAATAGATTTTCAGAAATTGAATGGTCTCAAATAGTAGGAATGCGAAATGTATTCGTACATGAAAATTTTGGAGTTGACACAAGATTAGTATGGGAAATAATAAAAAATGACTTACCAGATTTTAAAAGTAAGGTTATTTCCATAATGGAGTCTTTAAGTTAAGGCTATTTCAGCTAACACCCGCTTTGCCGCAACTGGCGAGAAAAGGGAAGATCTTTTAAACCAAGTATTTTACCCTTGAATCTAGTAAAGAATTTAAATAGATAGATAAACTTGTGATCAAGGTGTTTTTTACGAAGATCATTATTTCATTTTGGAATTCTAGGAAAGTGACGAGACGGAAGTGAATGTATTATAATTTTACCAATTATGGCACATCTACATAACCATAATAAAAAACACCCACATTTCTGTGAGTGTTTCTGGAGTAGCGGGGAAAGATCCAATTTCTAACTTCTTGGAAGGGTATGAATTGGTGGTTGAGTTGTGAATATTCATGAATAGGCAGGATGATTAATATTCATGCGGAGTTATTTTTTCAGAAGTTTTAACTCAACAATTATCGAGTAAAAGTATTCGTTTCAACCGACTCCTTGATTATTCTGAATTTCTAAATTTCTTCTAAATTGAACCCTACCTTTGAAAAAATGAAAGTATTAATCATAGAAGACGAACAAGAACTTGCAAATAGCATTCAGTCCTATTTGACAGGCAACAGTTTTGTTTGTGAATGGGCCAATAATACAAAAACAGCCATTGGCAGAATTTCAATCTATGACTATGACTGCATATTGCTTGACCTTATGTTGCCAGATGGCAACGGGTTTGAAATATTGAAAGAACTGAAAAGACAACACAAAACCGAAGGGGTAATCATTATCTCTGCAAAAGAAACATTAGAAACACGTATTGAAGGTTTCAATTTGGGTGCAGACGATTACCTTACTAAGCCTTTTCATTTATCAGAACTTTTGGCTAGAATACAGGCTCTCATTAGACGAAAAAATTTTAAGGGAAACAACCTTGTTGTTTTCAATGAAATTGAAATTGATTTACTATCCAAATCAGTAAAAGTAAACACCAAGAAAATTGACATCACAAAAAAAGAAATTGATTTGCTGTTGTATTTAATTGGTAATGAAAACAGAGTGCTTTCAAAAAGTGCCATAGCCGAACATCTTTCAGGCGATATGGCTGATATGCTTGACAATCACGATTTTGTTTATGCTCATGTAAAAAACCTGAAGAACAAATTGAAAGAGGCAGGTGGTAGCGATTACATAAAAACAGTTTATGGATTAGGTTACAAATGGCAGAATGACTAAAAAACTATTACATAAAACATCAACGGTTTATTTGCTTTTTTCATCGGTGCTATTAATTGTGTCCGCACCTTTGTTCTACAATATTACAGAGAGGTTATACATTGAAGAAACAGACGAAACACTTATACTGCATAAGAATGAATTTGTAAAATATTCATTGTCTACTTTAAAAACCGCTGATATTCAAAATTGGAATAAATACAACAGAAATATTAAAATTGAGCCCTTTAAAAATTCTGGTAAAGACACTATATTTTATAACTCTTACTATGATGCTTTAGACGCTGAAATAGAACCATACCGTGAGCTTAATTCTTCTATTCTCATAGAGGGAAATCCATATACGTATTCAGCACGAATTAACTTAGTGGAAAAAGAGGATTTAATGAAGAGCATAGCAATCCTTTTTTTGGTTATCATTTCACTATTACTTGTTGGCTTATTTGTAATCACAAAAAGATTATCCATCAATCTTTGGAAACCATTTTACGAAACCTTAAATCAAATTGAAAAATTTGAAATTGATAAATCCAATCACCCAAAATTTATAGAAACCAATGTTGAAGAATTTAATCGTTTAAATCAAAGCATTGAAAAACTGATTGAAAGAAATACTTCTATTTACGAGGGCCAGCGAGAATTTATAGAAAATGCGGCTCACGAACTGCAAACGCCTTTGGCAGTCTTTCAAGCAAAAATTGATACACTTATCCAAAACGCTGATTTTACACAGGAACAGTATCATATGCTTAGTTCTTTAAACGATAGCGTCTCACGTTTAAATCGCTTGAACAAAAACTTATTGTTGCTATCTAAGATGGAAAACGACATATACAACGAGAAGCAAACAATTAATTTGAATGAGGCAATCGGAAAACACTTTGACTTTTTCACAGAACAATCAAAAGCAAAAAACCTTATTATAAAAACAGAAATGAAAGAGGCTGTTGTGGTAAAATCAAATCCAGTTTTAGCAGAAATTCTCATCAGTAATCTGTTTTTAAATGCTATCAGACACAATGTGAATAATGGTCAGGTTTTAGTTACTCTCTCAAATCAATCATTAACGTTTTCAAACACAGGTCAATCACAAGCCTTAGTTGCAGATAAACTATTTAACCGCTTTTCTAAATCCAATCCATCCGAGCAGGGTAATGGTTTGGGTTTGGCTATCATCAAGAAAATTGCAGAACTGAATAAATGGAAGATTTCCTACTTATTTTCAAACAATTTCCATTCTTTTTCGGTGCTTTTCTATAAATTCTAATTTTCTTCTAAATCGGGTTGCAACTTTGTCCTGTAAATTTTAAATAAATAAACAAGACAATGAAAAAGTTAGCATTATTGATGGTTGCAGCGATGATTACATCACTCACCT
>CBFHGY010000051.1:0-15421 GCA_965655465.1 Bacteroidia bacterium
CAGGATAAGGTTGGTACATGGGATTGGTAGAACATAACAAAAAGGTACCGTCTTCCTCGATTCTATTGTATAAAATTTTAAATACGATGCCATCATCTTCGGTAACCACAATATAAGGTCTTCCGTTTTTGACCATATTCCAATCTTGTAAATATTCTCCTGTAACAAACCCACCATCTAAGACTGGGGGCATGCTATCACCTGAAATTGGAAAGGTTCTGTATTTTTTGTTTGCCGATAGAAAAGGCATGTTAAAGGCAGGTAAAATTTTAATGTATTCTGGATCTGCATAACCCGCAGTGTAACCAGCTTTGGCTTTTATAGGTACCCATTCTACATTTTCGTCATTTTGCGTATCAACGGTGGTTGCAAGTATGCGAAGGCGTGTACCCGATAGGTCCATGTCAAAGCCTTTTTCCAACTGGGCTAATTGACTTTCTGCAAGCTTAGACAAATCAATACGGAGCAATTTGTCGATATTGACTTGGTAAAAATCCGATAACTTTAATAAAACCGCTATTCCAGGTTCTGCAACGCCATTTTCGTAACTGTTATAGGCAGATCGGGTAATTCCTAAACTGCCTGCCACATCTTCCTGACTGCGTTTGCGGCGTTTTCTGAGCAATTTGATATTTTCCTTTAAATGCATTTTGATGTATTTTTTAACAAATATAAGGCAATAATATTAACAATTGCAACCCGCAACGCTCATAAACCGCCAATTTAAGTGGTATTTTGTTTTCGCCAATATTAAGTGTTTTTTGTTTTGGGGGATTTGGTATTATTTTGCTCTAGTGAAGTATTGGTTGATAAAGTCAGAACCCTTCAAGTATAGCTGGGAACAATTTGAAACAGATAAACGTACATTTTGGGATGGTGTTCGAAATTATCAAGCTCGGAATAATCTTCGTGAAATGTCGGTAGGAGATTGGTGTTATTTTTATCATTCTAATGAAGGCAAGGAAATCGTAGGCATTGCTGAAGTAATTAAAGGAGCTTATCAAGATCCAACAAGTGAAAGTCCCCAATGGGTGGTGGTTGATGTAAAGCCCGTAAAAAGAATAAAAAATCCCGTAAATTTGCATCAAATGAAAAGCGATCCTCGATTGAGTGATTTAGGTCTGATTAAACAGCCTCGACTTTCCGTAATTGCGCTTACCGAAAACCAGTTTAACATTATTCTAGAACTTGCTGATGAACGTTGATGCTGCACAGAAAATTTTGCTTAACAATCAGAAAACCGAACTGATTATCAAAAGATTTGCCCTTGAATTGATAGAAAATCATGCAGATTTTAAACAATCAGCAATCATTGGATTGCAACCAAGAGGTATCGAACTAGCAACAGCGATTAAATTAGAAATCGAAAAGCACATTCAAGGTCCTGTTTCTTTTGGAACCCTCGATCATACCTTTTATAGAGACGATATCAGTAGAGGCGGCATCCACATTCCTAAACCTTCAAAAGTTGAATTTTCAACCGAAAATTTACGCATTATTCTGGTAGATGATGTTCTTTACACGGGTAGAAGCATTCGTGCTGCAATAGATGCAATTATGAGATTTGGTCGCCCTCTCGCTATAGAGCTTTTAGTAATGGTTGATCGCATTCATCAACGTGAAGTTCCGATAAAGCCTGATTACAAAGGCGTTTCTATTGATAGCAGAAATACCAATCAATTTGTTAAAGTGGAATGGAATAGCCAATCTGAAGTTTCTGTATGGCTCTTAGATAAAAAATAATGAATAGCGGCATCATCAAGCATTTACTAGGTATAAAAGGCCTTCAAAAGCATCAAATTGAGTCCATATTTGAAACTGCGGATACGTTTTCAGAATTACTCAAAGCTCCGGTTAAAAAAACACCCGCACTCAGAGATATTACAATTGCGAATTTGTTTTTTGAGAATTCAACCCGAACGCGGGTTTCTTTTGAATTGGCAGAAAAAAGGTTGGGAGCAGATGTGGTTAATTTTTCAAGTTCCTCCTCAAGCGTAAAAAAAGGGGAAACCCTCATAGATACGGTTAATAACATTCTAAGTATGAAGGTGGATATGATCGTTATGCGCCATCCTGCCCCCGGAGCTTGTCAGTTCTTAGCCAAACACGTCGATTCTCAAATTATAAACGCGGGAGACGGGACTCATGAACATCCCACTCAAGCACTCCTCGATGCCTTTTCTATTCGAAATCATTTCCAAGGAAGTATAGAAGGCAAAAAGGTTCTTATCGTCGGCGATATCAAGCACTCACGGGTTGCACTAAGTAATATATATTGCTTACAATTATTAGGAGCTGAGGTAATGGTTTGTGGACCTGCAACGCTTATACCTAAACATATTGAATCCTTGGGCGTAAAAATATCGCACAATCTCGATGAAGCTTTGAAATGGGCCGATGTGGCGAACATGTTACGCATTCAATTGGAACGTCAAGATGCTCGATTTTTTCCTTCTCTAAAAGAATATTCCGCATTATATGGATTGGACCAAGCGCGCATGAATCGACTAAATAAAGAACTTTTGATCATGCATCCAGGACCTATTAACAGAGGAGTGGAAATTAGCAGTGAAGTAGCAGATAGCAGTAATAGCATTATTCTGCAACAAGTTGAAAACGGAGTTGCGATAAGAATGGCCGTATTATTCTTGCTGGCTCAAAGAAATTTATAATATTCATATGAATCCCATTTTGGTAGAAGTAAGTCGTGGTGGTTTACTGGAAAGTTTTCACCGTGGTGTAATATGTGTGGTAGATGAATCGGGAAATATCATCTATGAAAAAGGAGATACTTCTCAAAAATGTTACCCAAGAAGCGCACTTAAATATGTTCAACATATACCGCTTATAACATCAGGAATTTCAGATTATTACAATTTTTCAAAGAAAGAAATTGCATTGATGTGTGGCTCTCATAATGGTGAAGATATTCACGTATCTGTGGTTAGGCACATGCTTGAAAAAATCGGACTTGCTGAGGAAAGTTTAAAATGCGGTGCCCAAAATCCTACCCGTAAATCTGATTGGATAAAACTCATTAAACAGGGTGAATTTGCAGCGGCAGTTCATAATAATTGTAGCGGTAAACATGTGGGTTTTTTGGCATATAATGCCTTCCATAAATTAGACGCCTCTATTTACCTGTCTCCTGATTTTCAATTACAACAACTAATTAAAGCTACGGTTGCTAATTTTGCAGAATTAGATATCAATGAGCTGGTGGCCGGTATCGATGGGTGTAGCGCACCTACTTATGCAATGTCTGTATATCATCAAGCGCTCATGTATAAGAATTTAGTAGCTCCATCAAATCATATTTCTGAAGCAGAGCAATTAGCTGCGAATTTAGTAATAGAGTCCGTATCTGAATTTCCAGAAATGGTGGCCGGCACCAAAAGATACTGCACCGATTTAATGGCAGTAACAAAAGGCAGAATTATTGGTAAAACAGGTGCAGATGGCGTATATTGTTTGTCAATTCCAGAGAAAAAGTGGGGAATATCCATAAAGGTAGACGATGGTAAAATGGGACCCCAATATCAAATAGCCCAAGCATTATTGCAACACCTCGATTTATTATCCTCTGAGGAAATTCAACAATTAGATCCCTACCGTGAATTTGATCTCCCTAACTTTGCAGGGAATATTGCAAGCCATTCACGGGTCGTTAATTTATAAAATGAAACTACAAAACCGAATTAAAGTACTTTTACTGGGATTATTTTGTCTAAGCGATACTTCAATCGCCCAATACCGATTAATTAAAGCGCATTCAGATATTGAAGATCGACTTCTATCTATTGATCCAGGTAAAATCGATCCACTAAGAAATCAAAAACAGTCTGGGGACTTTATTATGTCCTTAATTCATTTCGACAACGGGGGAGATTCCAATATTTTAAAATTTTCTCAAAGGAATTTTGACTTTTTTGCTTGGAATTTTCCTGAATACATGGGAAATCATAGAACACAGTTTTTGAAAAACAAACGGATTGTAAAGATGGAACAACATGGCTTTTGGAAACACCCCAATCGTTTTTTTTCTTGGGAAAGTCATGACAAAAAAGATTATTTAGTGGTAAATCCAATTTTAGATCTTTCCTACGGGCCGTCAAATGCAGCAATCGATACACTCATGCTAAATGGTCGCGGACTAGAACTCTATGGTCAAATGGGAGATAAGTTGGCTTTTTATTCCCAGGTGTATGATTATCAGGTGAATTTCCCAAGACATATAGATCAATACCATAAACGATATAATGTTTTTCCGGGCCTAGGAAATGTACAAGTAAATTCTTTCGGATACCGAGATTATTTCTATGCAACTGCCTATATGGATGTACTTTTATTGAAAAAGCCCAAAGATAGCGTTGAGAAAGGATATGAAATTTCTGCAACTTTTGGACACGACAAGCAACATGTGGGTTCAGGATTTCGGAGTTTGATATTAAGTAATTTTGCAGCTCCAAGCTTGTTTTTACAAGTTAATTACCGCCTTGGTCCGTTCAAATATCAAAATACATTTAAGGAATTGATTAGCGACATGACTACAGACAGCTCTAAAACATATCGCAAAAAATATCTTGCGATGCATCGAGGTAGTTTGAATTTTGACAAAATTGGCTTAGAAATTGGCTTGTCTGAGATGGTTATTCAATCGCGACTAAATAGCGGATTCGACTTGAATTACCTTAATCCGGTTATTTTTTACAGAGCCATCGAAAGGGATTTAGGGTCCTCAGATAACGCATTAATTGCTTTTGATGCTAAGTGGAACAAAAAACAATTTACATTTTATGGCCAATTTGTAATTGATGAATTTAATACTTCATCCGTATTAGGCAATAGAAACTCTTATTTGAATAAGTTTGCAAATCAAATTGGGCTGTATTATCGCCCGCAAAGCAGACATTTAAAACAAACGTATTTGCAATTAGAATACAATGCGGTAAGGCCATATACCTATTCACACCGCAAAAATTCTCCGAATTACTATTCACAATACAATCAATCTTTGGCCCATCCGTTAGAAAGCAATTTTAGAGAAGTAATATTCCGATTTTTTGCAGTACCTCAAAATCTTCAACGATGGGCATTTAGAAATACCACGCAATTTGCTTGGAAAGGTCTTGATAAAAATGGCGGCAATTACGGAGGGAACATTCGCACTCCTTATAATACAGCGGTATTTAGGGAAGACGCACCCATACTTCAAGGGAATTTGCAAAGTAGAATCAATATCCTAAGCACGTTGATCTATTATGTGCAGCCCAATGCTAAAATAGAATTATCCCACCAATGGTACCGAGCACTGGACGAAATTAACAGAGAGAATGTTTATTATATATCCTTATCGGTGAAATATAATTTCACCGATAATCGCGACATCTTTCTTTTTTAGCTTATTTAATGCGCTTGAAAATTTTATCCCAGCGAACACCTTTGGTATCATACATCATGGTATTTCCCTGAATTAAAGGCTCACCAATTTCATTAATACCAATTACTTTCTTTAACGAGAAGAAGGTAAACAATGGTTTTCCTAAAATGTGATTTTCAGGCACATAGCCCCAATATCGAGAATCGGAACTGTTAAATCTATTATCACCCATCATCCAATAATATCCAAATTTAAAGGTGTATTCCTTAACTTCCTGAGAACCTGAATTTTTGAAGAAACGTCCTCCAATTTCCTCGATATTGGCTTCTTCGTACACATTTATTGCGGCCTTATACCAGTCCCAATTGGTATTATTCAAAACGATGGTTTCCCCTCTTTTGGGAAGATGGATAGGTCCATAATTGTTCAAGTCCCATTTGTGTTTTAAGAATGAAGTATTGTTGGTGTCGGGAAATAAATGACGATCATATCCTTCATCAATCACATCTTCAAATATGGCTGCAACTGCAGGGTTTTTACGGATTTTTTCGACATTTTCGGGCCAAGTGTAAATATGATAGGGGCTTAAACGTTGTCCTTGTGCTTCGGTAGCGCGTAATATTTCAGGGGCTACTCTATATGGAATTGTAAAATCACCTAACTCATTTTCCAACAAAAACTCTTGCGAAATGTAATCTTTCATCATTAACAAATAGCGTTTTTGCTGTTTATCAACTCTTGGAAGTATTTTACCGTTGATGTATACATCACCACGTTTAATTTCCAAATTATCACCTGGTATTCCAACGCACCGTTTTACATAATTGTCTTTTTTATCTATAGGAAATCCTTCATCTGCGGGCCAGTTAAATACAATAACATCGTTGTTTTTTATGGTATACCATCCTGGCAAGCGCATATACGGAAATTCAATTATTTCCGAATAAGCCTTCATTCCGGCAATCTCCTTGGGTGCCAATACCGGCACTGAAATCGGAGTTAGGGGGATTCGCATGCCTATATTGGTACGACTCACTACGAGGTAATCACCTACCATCAAATTGGACTCCATGGATGGAGTTGGAATCTGATACAGGTCGAAATACAAGGCACGCATTCCGCCGGCAACATAAGCGGCAAATAAAAGTGCATCCGCCCATTCCCGTCCACCACCTGCCTTGGGGATGTACTTTTCTTTGAAGTCGGCACTTGCACCTTTCCCAACATATTGCAATGTTTTATCAAAAAACAAGTATGGGAAGTAGGCAAAGGTGAGTACGATACCAGCAAATTGTTCACTGAACTTATTTTTACCGAAACTTCTTAACAGGTCGAGTTTGATGTTAAAGCTGAATAGAATATTCAATCCGGGTATTATCATTCCGACCATATACCATTTGGGTCTTCCTACCAATTGAATCCAATACCACCAATTCAGAATGGGTATCCATGCTAAGATTGGATTCAACCCTCCAAGTTTAAACATTCTTGATAATCCTAAACGAGTAAGCAAGAATGCCACTGTCCATATAACAATGAAAATTTGTACGTTATAGCTGTTCATTTCAATTAAAACTTTAATAAATCAGACATGTTAAAAATACCCGTTTTACCTTTTAGAAAACGTGCCGCTTCGACAGCGCCTTGAGCAAATCCCAATCGACCTTTTGCTTCATGGGTGATTTCTATTTTATCGATATCACTTTCAAATCTTAGGGTGTGCGTTCCAGGAACATGTGGCTCGCGTAAGGCTCTAATGGGTAAGGAATTTGAAGGATAGGGAGATTCTTCATTTGAATTCGAATCGATTAAATTGAATGATTCTAACCGATCTATTTCGGAAATCGAAATTTCCGCAAGGGTTATTGCAGTTCCCGACGGGGCATCCTTCTTTTCTGTATGATGTATTTCTTCCATGCTAATCCGATATTCATCCTTTGAATTCATCCACTTAGAAAGGGTTTTATTTAAAGCGAAGAAAATATTTACACCTATGGAAAAGTTGGTTGCATAAAAAAGGGAGCCTGAATTTGTTTCAACGTAATTTTTTACGGTTTCAAATTCACGATACCAACCCGTTGTTCCTACAACTATGGGAAGTTTTATTTTTACAGCATGTTGAATATGTTTTGCTGCAAGTTCTGGTAAAGTAAAATCAATAGCGACATCGGCATTTGATTCTGCTGATTCCATGAATGGATTGTTTTCATCGTAAATTTCCGTTACAACAAAGTCCATGGTAGAAGATAAGGTTTCAATGGTTTTACCCATTTTTCCATATCCGATTAAGGCAATTTTCACGAAACAAAAATAAGATAGATTCCCACATTAAGCCGAATCTGATCAAAATACATGATAAATTTCTCATTTTTGTCGAGCAATAACTCAGATGAAACGTTTTGTCCAAATTACCTCACTTTTAATCGGCTCAATTCTGTTGGTGGTTTTCTTATTAGTGTTTTTCCAAACGAGTTCAAATCAACAAGCCGCAGAGGTTCGCGTAAAAAAATCATGGTCGGAAAGCGATTTTAATGCGTATTTTAGCCAGGAATTTGATATTGCCTTACCCAATGGGTTGGCCTATTGGGTAAGTAAATTTGGATATAAAATTCAAACTTCTCAATTTGTGATACCTCCAAACACAAGTGTTTATAGTTTAATTCGATTGTTAAGAAAAAATCGCAATCAAACTGTAAATATAATTATTCCGCCAGGAGCTTTTATCAAAGAACTCGAAAGGGTACTTTTGAAAAACTTTGATATTGATTCTGAAGATTTACATGCTATTTGGAATGACGATTCTTTTTGGAGTCAATTCGATGTTAATCGATATTCCTGGCCTATCTTGTTAATTCCCAATACCTATAATTTTTCTAGAAATACAGAACTAGTAGATTTCTTTGAGCGAATGAAAAATGAGCAATTGCTTTTTTGGAATGCTGAAAGAAAGGAAAAACTAAGGAATCAAAAGCTCGACATAAACGAAGCAACTGCTATTGCCAGTATTGTTCAAAAAGAAAGTCTTAAAACAGACGAATATGAAAAAATAGCGGGAGTGTATATCAATCGATTCAGGATTAATATGTTTTTAGGGGCAGACCCAACACTTGTATTTATTAGAGGAAAGGGAGGGAGAGTTTATAAAAAAGACATGAAGATAAAGTCTCCTTACAATACGTATATAAATAAAGGTTTGCCTCCCGGGCCGATTTGTGTGCCATCTAAAGCAGCGATTGATGCGGTATTAAATTATACCGAGCATCCGTATTTATATTTTTGCGCTAAAAGTGACCTGAGTGGGTATCACGCTTTTACCCGGCACTATAAAGACCATTTAGTAAACGCTCGGCTTTTCCAAAATAAGCTAAATGACTTAGAGCGAAGAAAAGCCAAGCGTTGAAAATGTTTATTACTGTTTTACAAAACGAGTTGCACCCGTAGAACCATCCAAGTGTACAAAGTTTAAATGGTAAACGCCAGAGGCAAGTTTTTGGATATTGCACTGACTGTTATTTTGAAAGCTTTGCACCAATTGGCCTTGCGAATTCCAAATATAACCCGCTTTAACCTCTCCGCTTAATTGAAGCGTTTCATTCACTGGGTTTTGTACTAATTTCACTTTGTTTGTTTTCAATGCGTTCGAATGATTGTTCATCTCCTCCGTGATTTCCATGTTATAAGCATGAAACTTATCGCCCGAATTCATGCCATTTCCATCAGCAAACACTGCTGCCACATAAAAAATCACGGATCCCGTATTGGTTTCTGGGGCTGTCCACTTTGCGGTCCAAATACCTGAACCTACCGTGCTATGTCCCCAAATTTGTTGTGTGCCTGATGTGTATATCGTTGTCCCTGAGCTGTTATTACTGAGGGTTCCCGCTGCACTGTTTTTATCATTTACGGCAGAAAGTTGAAAGCCTTTTTTACTTGAGAATGCGCTAATGTTTAATTCAAGATCATAAGTTTTCCCGGGAATATAAGTTGTAACAGGGGTCCCGTTGTCGGTGATTTTAATTTTAACAATGGCAGCAGGATCTGAGGCATTACCATGACAGGCGCTACAATTACCGGATGAACCAGGAGCTCCAGTTTTGTTTCCACCAGGTCCATTTGAATTGCTACTCAATGAAAACAAGGCAATTAGCGCCATTAATGGCATAAGAATCGATAGGTATGTTTTTTTCATATGTCTAATTTATATCTCAAATGTATCTAATATTGACAAAAAAAATGAAGTTTTATCGAGATGTTCAACAATTCATCCGATAGGTTATCTTATTTTTGCTTCGAGTATGAGCACACCAGAAAGTTATTTACCCATTTTAATTCAGTTGGCGTTTTCGATAGGCTTTGTCGTTTTGGCGCTGTTCCTATCCCAACTATTAGGACCTAAGAAAAAAACTCAACAAAAAGTTGAGGTATTTGAATGTGGTATCGAAAGTCAGGGAGATGCGCGTTTCCCGGTTTCAGTGAAGTACTTTCTATCGGCCATTTTATTTGTTTTATTCGATGTGGAGGTCATCTTTTTTTATCCCTACGCGGTTAATTTCAAAGAAATGGGTTGGGAAGGATTTTTTGCGGTATTGACTTTTGTGGGATTCTTTTTGGCAGGCTTTATTTATGTTTGGAAGAAAGGCGCCCTTGAATGGGAGCGTTAAACTAAGATATTATGGTAAAAATCGTTGATGCACCCGAGGGAATTGAAGGACAAGGCTTTTTTGCCACCTCGTTTGATAAAGTAATTGGAATGGCCCGAGCGAATTCGCTTTGGCCTTTGCCTTTTGCAACTTCTTGTTGTGGTATAGAATTTATGGCAACCATGGGGGCCAATTATGATTTGGCTCGTTTTGGTTCCGAACGTATGAGTTTTAGTCCACGACAATCTGATCTTTTAATTGTGGCTGGAACTATTTCAAAGAAATTGGGACCGGTATTGAAACAGGTATACGATCAAATGGCCGAGCCCAAATGGGTATTAAGTGTAGGTGCTTGTGCTTCTAGTGGGGGGATTTTTGACACCTATTCTGTTTTGCAAGGAATTGATCACGTTATCCCCGTAGATGTATATGTGCCCGGATGTCCTCCAAGGCCTGAACAAATCATTGAAGGAATACTTAAAATTCAGGAACTCGCCCGAAATGAGAGTTTACGCCGACGCGATTCCCCTGAATATCGTAAAATGTTAGAAAGTTACAATATCCAATAATAGTATCTATGAGCGATTTTTCATTACGTATACAAGAATCCATATTGACTCAATTTAATGAGACCATCTATGAATTGGATGTTTATAAGGAACACAACTTTACCTTTTCTGTAAATGATATTCATAAAGCTATTGCTTATCTAAAATCAGAAGGTTTTATTTTCCTAACGGATTTAACAGGAAGTCATTATCCTGAAAACAGAGGTGCAGAATTTCAGGTAGTATATCATATTCATAATTTATCCGAAAATATAAGATTTCGACTTAAGGTAAATTTAAGTCAAGAGAATTTGCATATTCCTACGGTAACAGATTTGTTTTCAAGCGCAAATTGGATGGAACGGGAAACCTTTGATTTTTTTGGAATTATTTTTGACGGACATCCTAATTTGTCTCGGATATTGAATGTTGATGACATGGATTATCACCCCATGAAAAAAGAATACGCATTAGAGGACGAAACTCGAGTTGATAAAGACGATACTTTTTTTGGAAGATGAGTGAACTAGATTTACAAAACAAAAATGCGGTTTTAGCTAGCACCGAAACCATTGATGGTGAAATTGCAACCTTAAACCTGGGACCTACCCATCCTGCAACACATGGTATTTTTCAAAATATCCTGCAAATAGATGGGGAACGCATAATAAGTGCCGAACAAACGGTTGGGTATATCCATAGGGCTTTTGAAAAACTATCAGAGCGCCGTCCTTATAACCAAATAACTCCTATCACAGATAGATTGAACTATTGTTCCTCACCAATAAATAATATTGGATGGCACATGACGGTTGAGAAACTCATTGGCGCAGAAATGCCCAAGCGGGTTGATTATATGCGGGTTATTGTAATGGAGCTCGCACGAATTGCGGACCACTTGGTTTGTAATTCGGTAATTGGTGTAGATACAGGAGCCTTGACAGGTTTTACGTATATGTTCCAAGAACGTGAAAAAATCTATGATATATACGAAGAAATTTGTGGAGCTCGTTTAACTACTAACTTAGGTAGAATTGGTGGATTTGATCGCGATTTTAATAAGGAGTTCTTAGGTAAATTAAGAGCTTTCTTAAAGGAGTTCCCAAAGAATTTCGATGAATTTTGTGCATTATTGGAACGAAATAGAATTTTCATGGATCGTACCATTGGTGCAGGTCCAATTTCTGCAGAACGTGCATTGAACTATTCTTTTGCCGGTCCAAATTTGAGAGCAGCAGGAGTAGATTACGATGTTCGAGTAATGAAACCCTATTCTTCCTACGAGGATTTTGACTTTAATATCCCAGTTGGTAATGATGGTGACACGTACGATCGTTTTATGGTACGTCAACAAGAAATACGTGAGTCTCTAAAAATCATCACCCAAGCATTGGAAAATATGCCTGAAGGTGATTATCATGCAGACATCCCAAGCTTTTATCTGCCACCAAAAGAAGACGTATATTCCAGTATGGAAGCCCTGATTTATCACTTTAAAATTGTGATGGGAGAAACACCCATTCCAAAAGGCGAAGTATACCATTCTGTGGAAGGTGGAAATGGGGAGTTGGGTTATTATTTGGTCTCTGATGGAGGTCGTACCCCTTACCGTTTACATTTCAGAAGACCCTGCTTTATATATTATCAAGCATATCCAGAAATGATCAAAGGCTCTTTGTTGAGCGACGCCATTTTAACATTGAGTAGCCTAAACGTTATTGCAGGTGAATTAGATGCCTAATATCATGAATGAGGAAAAAGTAACATCAACAATTGAATTCCCTAGAGAGCTTCTTGATGAAGTGCAGCGGATCGTAAATATGTTTCCCGAGGGTAAGCAGAAAAGCGCATTATTACGCGTTTTACATTTAGCCCAAGCTCATTGGGGATATTTATCGGTTGAAGCGATGGATTATGTAGCACGTTTGTTGCATATTCAACCTATTGAAGTGTATGAAGTAGCGACCTTTTATAGTATGTATGATACCACTAAAACAGGCAAAGTAAAACTAGAGGTTTGTCGCACGGGGCCTTGCATGATTGAAGGAGCCGAATCCATAATTTCATACATTGAAAAGAAGTTGAATATTAAAGAGGGAGAAACAACCCCAGATGGAATATTTACATTAAAAGCAGTGGAATGTTTAGGAGCATGCGGATATGCACCCATGTTACAAGCTGGTGAAAAATTCCATGAGCATTTAACCGAAGCAAAAGTAGATGAATTAATCGAAATGTACCGCCAGAAGCCGGTAGCAAATTATATGGGATTAAGCAATGACTAGAAAGCTATTATTAGAAAACGACCATATTGAAGGGATTCGTTCTTACGATGTGTATCGAAAGAACGGTGGCTATCGTTCGGTCGAAAAAGCCCTTAAAAAAATGACGCCTGATGAAATCGTTGAAGAAGTGAAAAAATCAGGATTAAGAGGTCGGGGTGGAGCTGGTTTTCCAACAGGAATGAAATGGAGCTTTCTCGCTAAACCCGAAGGAGTTCCTCGTCATTTATTGTGCAATGCCGATGAAAGTGAGCCTGGAACCTTTAAAGACCGATATTTAATGGAGAAAATTCCTCATTTGCTTATTGAAGGAATGATCGTTTCTTCATTTGCTTTAGGAGCGAATCAATCCTATATATACATACGTGGAGAATACATGTATGTACTTCAAATCTTAGAAAAAGCCATTCAAGAAGCATACGCACAAGGTTGGTTGGGAAAAAATATCCTAGGTTCTGGGTATGATTTGGATCTCGCTGTTATGCCCGGAGCAGGTGCATATATCTGCGGCGAGGAAACGGCACTAATTGAAAGTTTAGAAGGCAAACGGGGTAATCCTCGAATGAAACCTCCGTTTCCAGCTGTGAAAGGCCTTTGGCAACGTCCTACTGTAGTAAATAATGTAGAAACCATCGCTTCGGTAGTTCCTATCATAAATGACGGTGGTGAGGAATATGCCAAAATTGGAATTGGTAGAAGTACCGGTACCAAGTTGATTTCAGCATCTGGAAATATAAATAAACCTGGCGTATACGAAATTGAACTTGGAATATCTGTAGAAGAATTTTTGTATAGCGATACCTACTGCGGTGGCATAAAAAATGGCAAAAAATTAAAAGCATGCGTTCCTGGTGGATCTTCCGTGCCTATTTTGCCACATTTTTTAGTGTGCAAAACAGCAGCAGGAACCGACCGTTTAATGACCTATGAAAGTTTATCGGAAGGGGGCTTTGAAACAGGTAGTATGTTGGGGTCAGGCGGATTTATTGTATATGATGAAGATCAATGTATCGTTCGAAATACATGGAATTTTGCACGCTTCTACCACCATGAAAGTTGCGGTCAATGTTCGCCCTGTCGAGAGGGTACCGGTTGGATGAAGAAAGTATTGCACAACATAGAAACAGGTAAAGGCAAAATGGAAGATATCAACCTTTTATGGGATATCCAAAGCAAGATAGAAGGCAATACCATTTGTCCTTTAGGTGATGCTGCTGCTTGGCCCGTTGCTGCAGCAATACGACATTTCCGCGAAGAATTTGAATGGCATGTAAATGAGCCCGTATTAAGCCAAACCAAAAATTACGGATTGGTAAGTGAAAAATCTTTTATAACTGAAACTGTATAATTATGTCGGAAGACGCAAAAATAAAAGTCACCATTGACGGTCAAACCATAGAAGTAAGTCCAGGCACAACCATTTTAAATGCTGCCCGACAAATTGGAGGAGATGTTGTTCCTCCCGCTATGTGTTATTACTCCTCGTTAGAAGGTTCTGGAGGTAAATGCAGAACGTGCTTAGTGGAAGTAACTAAGGGAAGCGAAAAAGATCCCAGACCTATGCCCAAATTGGTTGTAAGCTGTTCTACCATGGTTATGGATGGTATGGAAGTTAAAAACACCCATTCTCAGAAAGTCCTTGAAGCGCGCAAAGGCGTGGTGGAATTCTTATTGATTAACCATCCGTTGGATTGTCCAGTTTGTGATCAAGCTGGTGAATGTCATTTACAGGATTTGGCCTTCGAACATGGCTTGAGTAAAACGCGTTACGAATTTAAACGACGTGAATTTGACAAAATAGATATTGGTGAATATATCAAATTACACATGACGCGTTGTATTTTATGTTACCGATGTGTATATACGGCCAATCAACTCACCGAAAATAGAGAGCATGGGGTTTTGAAACGCGGAGATGCCGCAGAAATCGGAACCTTCATTGAGAAAAATCTGAAAAATGACTTTATTGGGAACGTTATCGACGTATGCCCTGTTGGAGCCCTAACAGATAAAACGTTCAGATTTAGGAGTCGTGTTTGGTATACCAAGCCTGTTGATGCTCATTGTGAATGCACCAAATGCAGTGGCAAAGCCGTTTTATGGATGATTGGCGATGAAATAGCTCGTGTTACCGCTCGTAAGGATGCTTATGGCGAAGTAAAAGAATTTATTTGCAACGATTGTCGTTTCGATAAAAAAGAAACCGCTCAATGGACCATTGAGGGCCCAAGAAATATCAGCCGACATTCGGTTATTTCAGCCAATCACTACACCAAGGAGATTCCTAAACATACCACCTTACTGAATAAAGCATAAGAAATGGATAGCGCATTATTATTAGAAAAGACCATTTTAGTGGCCATATTAACCTTGGTAACCTTGGGAATTGCGGCATATCTTACTTATGGAGAACGTAAAGTTGCTGCATTTATGCAAGATCGATTAGGTCCCAATCGTGCAGGTAAATTTGGATTGTTACAGCCATTGGCAGATGCCGGAAAATTATTCTTTAAAGAAGAGTTTATCCCGGTTAAAGCCGAAAAGTGGTTGTTTATTTTAGGTCCCGCGGTG
>CBFHGY010000052.1:0-15214 GCA_965655465.1 Bacteroidia bacterium
TACCCAATTCGACACTCCTTTGTGTGTCGGTGGTCGCGTTCCCATTAAAACCAAAGAGGGAATTACAAAATCTATACGACTTACCCGAATTCACATGGAAGAAGATACCGGCAAAAGTATGCATGACCAAGATTTATATGATACCTTGGTGGATTATAACCGCGCCGGTACGCCACTCATTGAAGTGGTAAGCGAACCCGATATAAAAGATGGTGATGAAGCCTATGCGTTTGTTTCTGAAATTCGACGACTCGTTCGCTACCTTGAAATTTGTGATGGAAATATGGAAGAGGGCAGCCTTCGTTGCGATGCCAATATTTCTGTAATGCCCAAAGGTTCTAAAGTTTTTGGAACAAAAGTTGAAGTCAAAAACATGAACTCTATTTCTAATGTAAAACGAGCCATTGATTTTGAAATCGAACGACAAATAACTTTAATTGAATCTGGTGGAACCGTTATGGGCGAAACCCGCGGATTTAATGGATTAAACGGCTCTACCTTTTCCATGCGGAAAAAAGAAGCGATAAACGATTATCGCTACTTCCCCGAACCTGACTTGCCCCCTACCCTTATAACCGATGCCGATATTGATCGCGTGCGTCAGGATATGCCCGAATTACCGGAGTCTTTATATCAACGTTTTACCAACGAATATGGTCTGAGTGATTACGATGCGATGGTGCTGATAGACGACAAGGTATCTGCCTTTTATTTTGAAGAATTGGTTAAACTTGGAGCTCCTTATAAAACAGCTTCAAACTGGGTCAGCGTTACGATACGTGGTTTTTTAAATGATCGTGCATTACACCTTCAAGACTTCCCATTAGCCGCCGCACAAATTGCAGAAATAATTCAACTTATTCAATCTGGAAGTATCAATCACAGTATCGCAAGTCAAAAATTATTCCCAGCAATGATCGAATCTCCAGAAATGAGTGCTTCGGACATAGTCAAAAAATTAAATTTAACTACCAATAGCAATACCGAATTTATTGAAAGCCTTATCGATGTGGTACTATCCGAATTCCCAGATAAAGTTGCCGCTTACAAAGGCGGAAAAACGGGTCTAATGGGCATGTTTGTAGGAGAAGTCATGAAACGTTCCAAAGGCAAAGCAGACCCCAAAACCACCAATGAATTGGTGTCTAAAAAACTCAATGCATAAAATATGCGATTTTTAGAATCCATAGAAAAACAATTGCGGTCTCGCGATGAAAATCCGTGGTGTTATATCAATGGGCAACATCACAGCTATGCTGAATTATCAAATTTCGTAACTTTACACCAATCTGAAATTTTACTCAGTGAACGACCTATTGGAGTTCTATTGAGAAATGATTTTGAAACCTATGCCGCCATTATTACGTGTTGGTTAAGTGGAAACGCCTACGTTCCATTAAATCCAGAATATCCCAAAGAACGATTAAACGACATCATCGAAGCAAGTGATATTCAACAAATATTTGATTCGAAAGGAATTGGATTAGCTGACTTCCCAGCATTACAACGGATTAAAGCAAACCATTCAAAAAATACGGATTGGAAATTATTTTTACCCAAATCTGCGGCATGGGCCTATATTCTATTTACCTCTGGTACCACTGGAAAACCAAAAGGTGTACCTATAAATTTTGGGAATTTAGAGGCCTTTTTTGAAGGTTTTTTTGAATTGGGTTACGATTTAAATCATCATGATCGCTTTTTGAATATGTTCGAATTGAGTTTCGATCTATCGGTAATGAGTTTTGGCGTTCCAAGCATTCTTGGTGCTTGCTTTTATGTGCCCCAACAAAACCTGGTAAAACCCTTAGCTCTATATGATGCACTTGAGAGCAACGATATCACTTTTGCACTTATGGTGCCTTCGGCTGTAGAAATGTTAGCCCCTTATGCCGATGAACTCGAATTACCGCATTTAAAAGTAAGTCAATTTTGTGGGGAAGCTCTTAAACTTTCTCAGGTTAAAGTTTGGAAACAAGCCTGTCCTCAAACACAAATCGACAATGTATACGGCCCCACAGAAGCGACAATCTATTGCACGCGATATACGGTTCCCGAAAACATTACAGAATGCCTTCACAATAACGGAATCGTATGTATCGGAACTGCTATGAAACACGTTTCACTTTGGATGGATTCAAATTTAGAGTTGTGTTTAGGTGGATTGCAAACTACGGAAGGCTACCTACACGCTTCTGAAGATCAGAAGTCTAAGTTTTTCAGCATGGACCAAACTTGGTATTATAAAAGCGGCGACATAGCCAGTTTTACCGAAGGGAAGTATTACTGCCACGGTCGCAGTGACGATCAAATTAAAATCCAAGGCTATCGGGTTGAACTCTCCGAAATAGAATTTGCAGGAAGCAAAGCCTTTCCGGATATTTTAAATAAATGTTTGGCCGTACAAACTGCCAATGGTTGGGCGTTACATTTGGTTTTTGATACCATGCAAACACTTCCAGAAATATCACAAATCAATGCGTTTTTACCCGATTATATGCATATAAAACAGGTACATGCCATCCATCCGTTTCCATTAAATGCCAATGGAAAAATCGACAAAAAGCAGTTAGCAAGTCACGTATTTGGAAATTATGCTTGAACCAAAAGAAAGATTCTTGAATAAAAGGCTACCCTTGTAATGCAGATCTGAAAGAACTTTTTTATATATGAATTTCACACACGTACTGTTATTTATTGCCTATGGTAAAATTACGACAATCCCCTTGAAATCAAGAAAATTCTCGAAGTCCCAATAAAAACCCAATTAAGCACCTTTTCGAATTGTAAATATATAGCCCTATAAAATCATATCCAAATAATCCCTTGAGCATCCCAATGAAAATCAGACCCGCAACACATTCCGATTTGCCATTTATTTTAGAAAGCATTGTTGAAAGTGAAAAGTCAGGAGATGCCATCTTTCCATATTCCACTGCTTTTAATCTTAATATTCCTGAATTTTCGCAAATTATTATGAATATTTTCGATGAGGAAATTCCAGAACAAGCTTGGCATTTGGAACATTGGCACATTTTGGAAGATTCAGAAGGTCATACTGCCGCTGCGCTTTCCGCATGGATTGAATCCCAAAACGGCCAGAAATCGGACTTTCTAAAAGCACAAATTCTGAAATATTTCCTACCTAAAGAATGGGAATTAGCCCAAGAAAAACTAAATATCCTTTCTTCGGTGAGTATTCCTAGAAAAAATGGATATGTACAATTGGAACATTTGTATACCCATCCCGATTTTCGGGGTAAAGGGTATATGAAATCGCTTATTCAACACGTCATGAATGCATATCCCGATTGCTCTTATGAAATACAAGTATTAAAAAGCAATGTAAACGCGGTGTCTTTATATGAATACATGGGATTTTCTGTGAACGACACACAATGTAACGATGATCTTCAACGTTTATCTTTGTTGAGTGGCAATTGCAAATTACAATTATTAAAAAATCATGGATAAATCACAAATAACTCAAGAATTACAACCCATTTTTGCCGCTGCATTTCGCAGTCCTGACATTGAAATTACCGACTCTCTAAATGCCGAACAAGTTGCAGGTTGGGATTCTCTCACCCATTTGAGCATGATTGCAGACGTTGAAGCGTTTTATGGAATAAAATTCAAATTAAAAGAACTTATTGGTATGAAAAACGTTGGCGATATGATTGCTTTAATTTTGGCAAAAAAGGCCGGTGTCTAATACCAAACCCATATTTTTTACCCTTACCTTGGGCGCTTTACTGGGCCTGAGTTACGTGGGCTATTCTATCCCAGAAGGAAAACATTTTTTTGAAAATATGGGTATTTATTATCCCTCATTTCCTTGGGCTGATTCAATTTCAGTTTCAGAAAGCCTTGCAAGCAGTGCGATTCCCAAAAAGTCCACTACAAACCCACAATTTAAAGATTCACAAACGCTAACTTTAAGTCGCGATACTAGAATTCATCAGCGACTGCACTACCCCAATATTGATTTAAGCGATTCGGCCATTCAACGGATAGATAGCTTAAGTGCTCGGTTAAAATATTTGTATTTCTCACCAAAATCCGATCAGTTTGAATCTTTTTTCGCGCGATTGAATAATTCATCTAAGCAATCAGTTCGCATTTGGTATTATGGAGACTCCCAAGTGGAGGGAGATCGTATTACACGAGAAGTTCGTTCGGTGTTTCAGAAACGATTTGGTGGGTATGGAATGGGATTTATTCCGTTGAGTAATCCTGCAAGTTATATGGATTTGGAATTGGGTAAACAAGGTGACTGGAAGAAATTTAATTGCTTTCAACACCGCAAAAAAACATCCGATTTTGGACCTTCCGGTTTGGTATTCTTACCGTTAAATAGTACGGGTCAAAAATGGAATTACATTCAATTTAAAGTATTAAAGTCCTTGAGGTACAAACAACTTTCCTTACAATGCAATGCAGATACCTTGCACCAAGTTGAATGGAAATTGAACAGAGATAGCGCGTGGAAAAAAGTAAGTCGGGTAAAAGCATCTCGGAATATTCATGCGTATCTCATTGGCGATACTGTCTTATATGGTTCAGTACAAATTCGTTGTAAAGGCACTCAATTACGGGTTTATGGACTAAACTTTGAGGGAAGTCCTACGGGGGTTTACTTGGATAATTTCGGAATAAGGGGTCATTCTGGGGATGGTTTAAAAGCCATTTCGAATGACTTATTGCATAACGTATCGGCTGACCAACAAGCGGGCTTGGTTATTTTTCATTACGGGAACAATATGGTCCCTTATCTTAAATTGGATCCCAAAAGTGAAAAATGGGCCAAAGATATTTTCAGAAATATCTTTAGGAAATACCGTAAAAATTGCCCCGATATGTCTTTTCTGGTAATCGGACCGGGTGATATGGGATTCCAAAAGGGCGAGAATGCAGAGTCTTATGCTTCCTGTTCTCATTTAAATGATTGGATGCGCGAAGTTGCCATGGAGGAAGGTATGGCCTATTTCGATTTCTATCAATTGATTCGTGATGCCGGAGGAATTTTAAGCTGGAGAAGCAAACATATAGCCAGTTTAGATGGACATTTGGCACCGCAAGGACAAAGAATTTTTGCCAAAGAATTAACTACAGAAATATTGCATGCCTATGAGGCATTCAAAATAAAAACGGGAGAATGAGAATACAGAAATTACATTTATTAAGTACATTATTTATAGGAATACTCTTTCAGAGCCTTCAGGCTCAACCATTGTATTGGAACCAATTTGATTACCCCAAATATCCATGGATTGATTCGAATGTAAACGTGATACAAACCCATCGAAAAACCAATATTGCTCCGTTTTTGGCCAAACTAAAGAAGACCAATAAAAAACGGGTGCATGTTTTACATATTGGAGATTCACATGTTCAAGCCGATATTTTCACCCATGAAACTCGTACCCTTTTAGGGGGCACCTTTGGATATGCTGGGCGCGGAATGGTATTCCCCTATACCACGGCTCGAACTCATACCGCTGCAGATTATCGTTCACGACATACTGGAAAATGGTTCTATGCCAGAAACGTAGAGCGCAGTCCAGAACTTCCGCTAGGAGTTACTGGAATTACCTCACGTACCTATGATCCCCAATCTGCTTTCAAACTTTCATTCAAAGAAGGGGCCATTAGACCTGAATTTACGCGTTTACGTATATTAATGGATCGCAGTTCCCGTTCATTTGACCTGAGAATCATTGCGGGTACAGATACCGCCTGGGTAGATGTATTTAAAAACGACATCGATTCTTTAAGCGACCAAATATGGGTAGATATGCCCAAGGGAAGTTCTGAATACTTGTTTGAAATACAACAAAAAGACTCCTCACAATCTTACTTTGAGATTTATGGTATCAGTATTGAGTCGCCCGATAATCGAGGACTTTTATACACGAGTGTAGGTATTAATGGCGCAGGGCATTATTCCATTATGCGGGAAAATAAACTTCCCCAACATCTACAGGAATTGAAACCCGATGCCATTATTTTAGATGTTGGAGCGAATGATTTCTATCAAAAAGGAATGGAACAGCAGCGTTTTAAGGATAATCTTATTTCTATTATTGAAATGTTTAAAACCTATGCTCCAGACGCCCTAATTATTTTAAGTAACAGCCAAGACATCCATAGAGGCGGATACAGCGTGAGGGCGTGTTCTATTTTTTCAACCATGATATCCGATGTTGCTAAATCTGAAAATGTTGCCTTTTATGATTGGTACAGAGTTGCCGGGGGAAATCAATCCATGAAGATTTGGAAATCCTTACATCTTGCTAATAGAGATGGTGTGCACCTAACACGGGACGGATATGAACTAAAAGGAAGCCTTATTTATCAATCATTTGGCCGCACCTATCGCCAATTTTATAATCCTTCCAACAAGGAAACTTCTATAATTATCCCATGTTTAGATCCTGCTCAACTTGATTCTTTGGAATTGGCAAAGGAACTAAATTCCAAAGAAAAAAAATGGTTAGAACATACCGTAAAAAAGGGAGAAACGGCTTGGGGAATTGCTCAAATGTATAATATAAGTGTAATTCAGATAAAAGAATGGAATCGTTTAGGTACATACGCACTTAAAGAAGGACAAAAACTTAAAGTATTTACGGAATATGAAATCCAAGAGTCTACTCCAACCCGCAGCGTTAACAGCGTGCAAGTAAAAATCCCTAAAAAAGGATCCTATCAAAATAATTCGGCATCACGATCAGGTGTCCGTTACCATACCATTCAAAGAGGTGAAACCCTTTACAGCATAGCGCGTAAATATAGAATGTCCGTTTCCGAATTAAAGCGATTAAACAATATGAAAAATGATTTCATTCGTGCCGGCAAACGATTAAAAGTTAAATAAACTATGGCATTCAATACCCTATCTTTTTTTATTTTCTGGTTCATTTTATACGTTCTTTTTCTCATGGGAGGAACGCATAAGTCATGGAGAACTGGGGTATTGTTGGTCGGAAATTTAGTATTTTTTGGATTGCTAACGCAGTATGCACTAATCCTGTTATTAGCCGCATCTGCTATAGATTTTGCTATCGGAAACCGTATTCATAAAGTTAAAAATGAATCCATAAAAAAACGCTGGATGCGATTAAGTGTATTCATGAATATTGCCTTGATTTTAAGCTTTCGACATATAAGTGATTGGCTTTCATTAAATCAAATGGATTCTGAGTTGCATTTCCCTATACCCATTTATTTTATCGGGGTTTCCTTCTATGCGTTTCGTTCGATGAGTTATATTTTTGATATTTACTATGAAAATATTGAAGAACCTGAAACGAGTTTATGGCATTACTGGACCTATGCCTCCTTTTTTCCGTTGATGCTCTCAGGACCCATTTCTAATGCAGGAAATTTCTTAGAAACCTTGCGCAGCAAAGATTGGAAAATAGACCGTTCCGAACTGAATTTAGGTGCCTTTTATATCAGTTCTGGAATTATTAAAAAATTCATTATCGGCAATTATATTTCTTTTAATTTCATTGATCGGGTATTTGAAAGTGCTGAATTTTTCACTTCGATGGAAGTTTTATTAGCAAGTATCTTACAAACTTTTGCCTTGTATTTCGATTTTAGTGGGTATACCGACATTGCTATTGGATTGGCATTGTGGTTGGGCTTTCAAATTTCGCCAAACTTTAACTTTCCGTTTTTAGCAGAAAACGTCACAGAATATTGGAAACGTTGGCATATCAGTTTGTCTCAATGGTTTAATTCTTATGTGTATTTTCCTCTAAGCTATGCACTTCGAACCTGGAAACGACTGGGAACCAGTGTTAGTGTATTTGTGGTATTTGCAATTAGCGGTTTTTGGCATGGTACTGCACCAAATTATTGGCTATGGGGAATTTTACATGCCGTCTGCTTAATCTGGGATATTTACACCGCCAATTGGAGGCAAAAATGGCGTAAATTCATACCCGCTTATATCTACAAACCCGTTTCCATTATTATAACCTTTGCTTTTTTATGTTTTAGTGGGATGTATTTTAAAGCTCGTAGTATCGAAGCAGCTCATGTTATGATGGAAAAGTTACTTTTGGGTATTGACTGGTCGTTATTTGGCGACTGGTACGCACTTTATTCAGGCGTGCTGTGGATGTCGGTATTGGGAGTTTTAGGTCATTTCATCTTAGCACCCTTTTATCAAAAAATCGAATCTTGGGTATCTCGACAATCCTATTTCCTTGCAGCCACAGTGCTATTCTTGGTTATTGTTGTGGCCTATCAATTTGATCGTTTAGGAAGCTTGCCGTTTTACTATTTGCAATTTTAATTTTTTGCACCAACTATTTTTTATTTTGCACCAAAAAACTTTAGTGTACTTTTTTGTAACATAACAGCATCCCGTAAATCACTAATAAGTTGTATAACAATTCGTTACAGTGCATACCAATTATATGTACATTAAAACCCTTTGTTTTTCTGTATTTAATATTGGATATTTGAATTTCATTTTCATCTTGAATCATTCAATTTAAAACTTTTTAATAAACCTCAATATCATCAAATGTTCAAAAATTATTTCGTTTACCTGATTTTTGCTTTACTCTTCATCAACTTTTCCACTGCACAAACTAGCACCTTTAACGTTTCTGGGATTCCGTTGAAATTTAATGCAAGTCAACGAAGCTTTAAAACCAATCCTAATACCAATAAGACCTCTACGGGACTGGCAGTAGGTGATATTGCCGTTTATTCTACCGTGGTAAGCGTGTCAAATCAAGATATTGACTGTATTGTCAAGGTTAAATCTATTAGTTCAGGAACTACCATAACCACTTTTGATGATGCGAGCACAGGTACTTTTGCTTCTCCCGATTCTATGTTCTGTCCAAGAGCAGATTTTCCTACAGGGGGTGGTGAAGTTGAATTGGAATTTATTTTCATCGAAAATGGAACCTATAGCAACACCACTCGTACTGGAACCTTGGTAAATTTAATCAACGCAAGTGTTAATATATATGACATTGATATAAGTACCAACAGTTCATCTAAACAATACAACAAAATCGATAGGGTATACAATTACCTACTGGGATCTCCCACCGATTTGGTGGTTAATTACGATACCGCAAACGATATGACGCAGTTTTTGAATTCTGGGGGTGTTCAAACCTCATTTTCGGACGAAACGACGCGTGCTAAAATCAATTACGACACCATTCAAACGTATCGATTTATAGTAGGACAAACAGGAACCGGCCCGGGTTATTTTTATATCGATTTTTCTGTAGGACCAACCTTCACTACTGCAATTTCTGGAGGAAGCATTTCGGCAAGTCAAACAATCTGCTTTAACGGCGATCCAGCGGCATTTTCATCCGTAGTTGGGGCAGCTGGATTTACGAGTTTGGCTTATCAATGGCAATATTCTAGTAATGGTGGTCAGAATTTTGCAGATATAAGTGGCGCAAATTCTGCAACATACAATCATGGTGCTGGAGTGCAAAAAAATCTGATATTTAAACGCAAGGCTTACAATACGTCTTCCAATTCGGATACTGCCTATTCCAACATGGTGACCATTAGTTTCCCAATAACGTACAATTGGCTAGGAAACACAAGCAGTTCCTATAAACTACCCGGTAACTGGGTAGAGGGTTGTGTACCCCATTATTTAAGTAATATTGCTTTTACGAGCGCACCTGGCGCTATATGCACATTGGATAGCTCAGTAACACTTACAAACATTACTATAGCTGGAAGCAGCGCTACGCATGTATTTGATTTAAATAACTATACCGTTAATATTGCAGGAACATTAACTACTCAAGGCCGAAATATTGATGCACTCGATTTAAATTCGAAACTTACATTTAGAGGTACAACTGCGCAAATTCTGCCTAATAATGCCCTTATCGATAACACCGTTTCAAACCTTGAACTCAACAATTCGAATGGATTGGATTTGTCCGATACCGTAAACTTAACGCAAACACTAAATTTATTGGCGGGTACATTAAAAACGAATGATTTACTTACATTTAAAAGTGACGCTAATTACACTGCCATTATTAAATCAGTGAGTTATTCTAATTCTATTAATGGCGATGTGATCGTTGAAAAATATGTTCCTGCTAAACGCGCATTTCGTTTTATTACTCCTACCGTTACCACAACAACGTCGATACGCGAAAACTGGCAGGAAGGGGGTACTTCATGGGACAATAATCCAAAGCCCGGTTTCGGAACTCACATTACAGGTCCTTTGGCCTATAAAAATGGGGTCGATTCCACAATGACCCAAAATTATTCCATGTTCACATACAACAATGTTGCAAGTTCATGGAATCCAATTACCAATACGTTAACCAACACCTTAACTGCGGGTACACCGTACCGAATTATGGTTAGAGGCGATCGCAGTCTTAACATCTACCAAATGGACAACTTCCCTACTCCCAAAAACACCATTCTTAGAACTACAGGAACCTTAAAAACCGGTGATTTTACTGTTACGGGATTGAATACCAATTCAGAGGCCGATAATTTTATTGGAAACCCCTATCAATGCGATGTTAATTTGAGTACGCTGTTTAATTCTGCTCAAGATCTTAACACCAATTTTGTATATATGTGGGATCCATTGATGAATACACGTGGTGCCTATGCGACAGTGCCTATGCCATCGGGTACCATTACACCATCTGGCACAAATGCAACAAGAACCCTTAGACCGGGACAAGGCTTTTTCATTAAAACGTCTACGGGTTCAAGTTTAAATCCATCATTAACGTTTACAGAAAGTGTAAAGGTTGCGACCGTAAACTCAACCAGTACTTCAAATTTTGTTGAGACCGTTTTTCCTGATGCCAATTCAATCGATGTTACTCTTATTAATTCAGATTCTTCAGTAATAGCTGATGGAATAAGCATTCAATATCAACCTAACTTTGACAACAAGCTCACGGATTTTGATGCCCGAAAAATCAGTAATTTGGATGAAACAATGTCGATAGATCATGAAGGAAATTTACTCACTATTGAACGCCGAAATGCCCATATTGTAGATCAAGAAATCATCCAATTGAATATTCAGAAATACCGCGCAACAAAATACAAGTTGCGAATTCAAAAAAATGGATACAAACCTTTAAACTCTAAATTATACGATTCTTACCTGGATCAATTTATCGATATTGCGCCCATCAGTGAAACCGAATATTCCTTCGAACTTGATGCAAATCCCTTATCTAAAGCGGCCAATCGATTTTCAATTGTGAATAGCAATGAAATTATCATTGATAACACTAAAGCTAAAAATGAATTGACCGAAGAGATTGAAAACATTTGGATTTCACCCAATCCCGCGGCAATAAATGAGGAATTAAAAATCGGAAATATACCCGTACATATTCGTCAAATCCATGTTACCCTCACGGATATTCATGGTTCAACGGTTATACAGGAATCATTGAATAATTCGGATGGTTATATCCATTTGGACTTAGGAAACCAAATAGCGCCCGGCATCTATTTTGTGAACATTGCGACTCAAAGTGGTAAGAAAAATTTCAAAATAAGCATTATCCCATAAATCGGGTAATGCTTATTCTTTAAATCTTCCCGGTTACCTTATACGCGAAAATCCCAACCCATTCGTGCAATAATTTTTGCAATCTGTACATCGCCCCTGGACTCGGCAGCAACCATGCTTCTAGATTGTAATTGCGCAATGGGGTAGTTTCATGGCAAACGGGATATTCGTAAAATTTTATTCCCGCTTTTTCATAACATTTACGAGAGCGGTACATGTGTGAAGCGGAAGTAATCAACAATACGGGTTCTTGAATTTCTAAACTGTCTAAAATACGTTTGCAGATAATTGCATTTTCATAGGTATTTCTAGATCCATTATCGATAATTAATTTTTGAGAATCTATTCCCAATTGTTGCATATATTTTGCTGATTCTTCCGCCTCGTAATACACGGTATTGAAAACTGAAGAGCTTCCACCCGTTAAAATTACCCGGTCGAATTTATCTAATAACAAACCTTGAAGACCGGTCATAAAACGATCTCCATTTTCATTGATTCTAAAAATATCATTTACGGCGTCATAATGAGAATAACCACCCAATACAATTGCCGTCCGTGGTAGGGAATCGCTCAAATATAAGCGCTCTTTAGTAGGTGCTGGTTCCCAGGCAATGTAAAGTTCGTTCACCAAAACATGATTCCCGGTAATATAAAAAATCAAAAAGGCCCCAATAAACAACCTGCGAGCTAATGGCAGCGACCGTGCGTCGGTCTTCCCCCGAAAAAGGAAAAACAGGCCTCCTAAAAATGCAGCAAAAAACCAAATGTGCGGTTTGATTAAAAAACCTAAAATTTTACTAAGTATAAAGAATAACATTTTTGTTAAATATTCCACAAAGGTAGGGACTCTATGGAATTACCTATAATTTGCTTTTATTTGCTGTTATGAGAAAAAACATTTTGTGGTTGGCTATACTCCCACTCCTTTTTTTTAATGCATGTGGAAAGGGTTCCAAAACCCAAATCATAACCCTAGATGCCGTTAATTTCAATTATGAAGGACCCTTGTATGACGGTCCAAATCCAGCTCAATATGCTTGGAGTGTGGATTTAAAGGAGCTATTAAAAGCCGATTACAGCGAGGGGATTAAAATTAAAGGTGCACGATTATTAAGTGCGGAAATACGTGCTGAAGAATGCGAAGACTGTTATGGTTTTGATGAGATAAACAGCCTAGTTTTAAGTTTTGCAAGCAATAACAAAGACGTTCCTATGCAAGCCGTAGCACTTCTAAATCCAGTTGATTCCAAAAATAAAACGCAAAAATTAAAGGTATCTGAGGAAGCTGAAATCACTGATTTCCTGAATGAAAAAGATGTGTATTTGGTATTAGACGCAGATCTCAAGGAAGAAATTGATTCAGATTTGAATTTAAACGCCAAAATCACTTTAGAATTATCATTTGACTAATAAAACTATATAAATATGAAAAAATTAAGCTTGTTAGCCCTGATGGGAGTGCTACTTTTTAGTATGACGGCATTTGTAAGTCAGAACACAGACGGTGACCGTCTATTAGGAGTTTGGGAACCCAGTAACGGCCGTGCCCGAGTAAAAGTCGAGAAAATTGGAGACAAATTTTTCGGACGCATTGTTTGGTTAAAGGAGGCCAAAGATCCTAAAACGGGAGAACCTAAAACCGATGTAAATAATCCAGATGAATCTTTGCGCAACGTACCCCTAAAAGGCTACCGCATGCTTAAGGATTTCGTTTACAAAGGCGGTGACGTTTGGGAAGAAGGTACTATTTACGACCCTTTAAATGGAAATACCTACAGTTGTACCATTAAAATGACGGATAAAAACACCCTTGATATCCGTGGATATATCGGAGTTTCTGCCTTAGGACGTACCGATATTTGGAAGCGTTTAGAGGTAAAACCCAAAAAGAAAACTAAGTAATATTATTAGTGAAACAACTCTATCTTTTAGGAATCTCGATATTAAGTATCGGATTCCTGCACGCACAAACGGATAGCACATCGGAAGAAGACGACTTCAGCATGTATGAAGAATTGGATTTCGTAGATGAAGGCGCCAAGAGATATTGTTCTCCTAAAATTGAAGGTTTAAGTCCTGCTCAATTGATTTATTTTGGATATGACGTTCAGGGTCCATACGATATGTCTGCTGACAGCCTGTATTCGAAAGACGGCAGTCCAATTTCGGGAAAAGATGAAATGAATATGGCTTTAACTCATGGCATTCGATTGGGATGTAATATTCCGGTAATTTCGAAAACCAGTTTGGTTTGGCAATTGGGTTTCAATTATTGGCAAACGAATTTTAAAGGTATGGTGCAAGATTTGCCGGTTGGAGGTCGCAATAAAGTCATCGATCAACATAAAAACACATTCCGAACTTTAGGATTAAATACGACTATTTTCAAGCCATTAGATGATAAACAGTTTTTATTATTTCAAGGATCTGCCGACCTAAATGGTGATTATACCTTCTCTGAAATGATGCCCTTGAATTACCTAAAGTATTCCGCGGCTGTTTTATGGGGTAAACGCCCTAGTGAAAAGAAGCAATGGGGCGTGGGTTTAGCCCGTACCTATCGCGTAGGCGAGTTGAATTACATACCTGTGGTGATGTATAATTGGACCGACGCCTCAAATAAATGGGGAACGGAGATCTTATTTCCAGCACGTGCAGCGGTAAGGCGTACCATCAATCCAAGAAATATGGTTTTTGCAGGTTTTGAATTGCAGGGACAGAGTTACCGACTTTACAAAGACGAAACTTTGCGCAGTGAAGACCTAGAAATACGTCGCGGCGAAATTCGCGTTCGAATGGAATATCAATTCTCGGTAAAAGACTTCCTATGGGTATCGGCACAAGCGGGATACCGCATCAATTACCGTTACCATACCGACAGACTTGATGGAGGCAAAGAAACCTTGCGTGCTTTCGGTTTATTAAGCGACAAGCCTTACGCCATGGAATCAACGCTTACGAATCCCTTTTACGTGAGTGTAAGCCTTAATTTAGTAAGTCCATAAGTTCATTAAACATCCAGGAAAGGCCGCCCCGAATCGGGCGGCCTTTTTTTATTTAGAGCCACCCTCCTATTATTGGCAATTTTCCGTAAAATCTTCAGTTAAATTACGGAAAAATGCAAAAAAATATACTTTGATTTTGTTCAAATTGCCGAATATATGAAAATAGCGTTCCGATTGATTCACCTGGTATTTACGTTAACACTTTTTAACTCTTGTGCGGAGCGATTTACCGCCCGCGGTGAGGGCAGGCCTGCATTTTATGTCCCCACGCAACCCAATACGCGTTCTACCGAGAAACGATGGGTGGTAAAACCCAACAAAGCGTTACAACGCGACACCCTACATACGTATCACAAGAAAGGAGCAATTCCGTTAGAAGCCGTGCAATCGCATGGCGAAGGTGATTGGTCTATTGACAGTAATTTAAGTTTGGGAACACCCGCATTCAAATCGCAGGAGATTTCCAGGCAAAAGGCTTCCCCCAAGAAAGAAATGGGGAAACAAAAAGCTCCTAAGAAAGTTCAGCAGAGAACATTGCTAGAATCTATTTGGAATTGGAAAAGGAATACAATGGGCGATAAAAATGAAAATCGTTCCGAGCACCAGTTTTTGGAATTGCCTTATTGGGGAG
>CBFHGY010000053.1:0-15170 GCA_965655465.1 Bacteroidia bacterium
TATTGATGCTTAAATAATTATCCGAATGAAAATCTAATTCCCCATAACTAGACCATTCTGAGGGGAATTGGTTATTAACAGAACCATATTTATTCTCAACGTCTACTTTACCATCAACAAATTCGGTAAAAACCAATTCACCCGGTTTCATATTGTGGGTAACCCAGTGAGATCCATACCTTAATTTGGTTTTCGTACCAACAAGATATTCTAAATCAACCGAAGCATTGAAATCTGTGATACTGTTTGACTCATTAAATTGAATTTCGGCACTTTGGTTAAGTCCCAAACTTTGTGTTGAAATGCCAAAGTTCTCAGCTCGATTATATGTATATCTGGAAATACCGATAGAAGCGTGCATGAAATGTCTTTTGTTCAATTCTCTAAAATAATTAACCCCATAGAGGGTATTTTGCCATTTCCAATCCAAGCCAATTTTCAGATCAACTACCCTACCTAAAGAATCGGAAAAGGATGAACCGAAATTGAGCCCGTATTTATCTCGACCGTTGTAAATCCAAAAATTCCAATGTTCAGAGCGGCTTTTTTTGTAATTCAACTTGAAGTTAATATCATGGACATTTCCAATAAGACTTTCATTTAGCTGCGGCACCATAGAGGAAAGCAATAAATCCAAATAGGAACGGCGGTATCCTAAAGAAGCTGTAAGCTTGCCTTGTTTGTCTAAAGGCCCATCGATCACCACAGAAATAGTTGCTAAATCCACATTGATATTCCCTTTCCATTTTTCGGCATTCCCGCTTTGAGTAATTACATCTAGAACGCCACCTCCCGCACGATTTCCAAATCTAGCAGGAGCTACTCCCCTATATAATTCGGCACTTTGAATGATATCGGGATTGTAATTCGAAAGCAACCCCCATATATGACCGTTTCCATATAGGGGCAATCCATTCATCAACATGAGATTTTGATCGGAATTGCTTCCTCTAACATACGTAGACGACAAGCCTTCAATTCCCCCACTTACACCAGGCAGGAATTGAAAGATTTTCAAGGGGTCAGAAATTCCAAACAAAGATTTATATTGTAAAACTTGCCTAGGCAAAACCTTATAAAAAGAGGTTTTGCTGGTATATAATGCTGCAAGTTCAGCAGAAGAATCTGGTTCGTCGTATTCAACGGGTTTTAAAAACACATTGTTTAAAACCACACCATTTACATCCAATTCTACCTTGTAGGCTTTATAACCAGGTGCGGCGTACCACAAGGTGCGAATGCCGTTGCGGGTTAACAATTGATAGTATCCTTCTGAGTTTGCTTCGGTGTATAGGTTAGTGGCTTTATCAATTATAACCGCAGAAGGGATATTTTCTAATGTTTTTTCGTCAAAAACCCAACCCGTCACAGCTTGATTTTGAGCTGCTAGCGAATAACAACTCATTCCTAAAATAAGCAAAAGTTGGCGTAATGACATACCTTTCAAAAGTACGCGTTTTACTCAAGTTGAAAAAGCAAGAGATATGAAATCCGTTCAATTATTCGACATACACGAAATAAATCATGTTCGCATTTCAATAAATTGACTTTCACATGCACTTCCCGATTCCAATATTTGGGTTTTGTGAATGCGAATTAACCGACTGCTTAAATCTAAATGATTGTATCTACGTGAAATTTCTTCCAAAAAAGCCTCACCAAACGATTCCAAGAGCTTATACTTTTCTTGAGATAACTGTTTAATAATTTTATGGATATCTGAATAATCGATGGTGTTTTCCAATTTATCATCAATTCTGTTTGAATGATAAGTGACCTCTACATCAATAAAAACCTCTGTTTTTGTTCTGATTTCATCTTCATACCATCCTATTGGCAGGAATGCATGATATTTTTGGACACTCACAAGGATTAACATACTGTTCATTAAAAAAACATGCAGAACAATTTCACTTTATTACTTTTGTGTCATACATGGAACGTTCAAAGTTAGAGGAATTATGGAAATCTCATGCAAGTCGCGATAC
Source organism: Bacteroidia bacterium (assembly GCA_965655465.1). GTDB lineage: Bacteria > Bacteroidota > Bacteroidia > NS11-12g > UBA955 > VMCP01. The sequence goes on from CBFHGY010000053.1 coordinate 1,989, forward strand.
TTTCCAAGGAAGCGATTTCTATCAGATTGATGATTTGTTGAGCCCTGAACACCTTCAAATCCGCAACACCGTTCGTGATTGGGTCAAAAAGAGATTAAGTCCAATCATCAATGATTGTGCACAGGAATCTTATTTCCCAAAAGAATTGCTTCCGGAAATGGGTAATTTGGGCGTATTTGGACCTCATGTGCCAGAAATTTATGGAGGGTCTGGTTCAGATTACCACACATATGGATTAATGATGCAAGAAATTGAGCGCGGCGATAGTGGAATTCGCAGCACGGCTAGCGTTCAAGGTTCCTTAGTCATGCACCCTATTTACCATTACGGTTCTGAAGAACAAAAACAAAAATATTTACCCAAATTAGCAACCGGTACTTTTTTAGGTGCTTTCGGCCTTACAGAACCCGATCACGGTAGTAATCCCAGTGGAATGACTACTCATTTTACAGAATCGGGAGATTCTATTATCCTCAATGGTTCTAAAACATGGATCAGTAATGCGCCCTATTGTGATCTCGCTGTGGTTTGGGCAAAAAATCCAGATGGAAAAGTCCAAGGAATTATTGTTGAACGCGGAATGCCGGGTTTCAGCACACCCAAAATAGTGAATAAATGGAGTTTGCGAGCGAGTGCAACAGGCGAATTGGTATTTCAAGATGTCAAAATCCCAAAATCAAATATCTTACCTGGCGTTATAGGAATGAAAGGTCCATTATCTTGTTTGAATTCCGCTCGTTATGGAATTGCTTGGGGCGTTATTGGCGCTGCGATGGATTGTTATGAAACCGCGAAAAAATATGCTTTACAAAGAAAACAATTCGGAAAACCTATTGCATCCTTTCAACTACAACAAAAGAAACTCAGCGAGGCACTTACTGAAATCACTAAGGCCCAGCTTTTGGCTTGGCGTTTAGGCGGTTTGATGAATATCGGTAAGGCTACGCCTGCGCAAATTTCCATGGCTAAACGCAACAACGTGGAAATGGCCTTGAATGTGGCTCGCGAATGCAGACAAATCTTAGGAGGAAATGGGATTTCAGGTGACTTTTCAATTATGCGACACATGGCAAATCTTGAATCGGTAATCACCTATGAAGGTACTCATGACATACACCTGCTTATATTAGGAATGGAAATTACCGGCATCAATGCTTTTGAATAAAAAATAAAAATATGTACACAATTAAGTTTGGAACTGACGGCTGGAGAGATATAATCGCCGAAAACTTTACCAATGAAAATGTAAGACGTGTTGCTTTTGCAACATCAGAATGGCTACTAGCGAGTGAATTACCCAAAAAAATCGTCTTGGGACATGATTGTCGATTTGCCGGCAACATGTTTGCTAAAGAAACCGCAACTGTATTTGCTGCCCATGGCATTGATGTGGTTATGGCAAAAGAGTTCGTCTCTACTCCTATGATTTCTTTGGCTGCAAAACGATTAAATGCAGGACTAGGCATCATTATTACTGCATCACACAATCCACCTAGTTATAACGGATTTAAGATCAAAGCCGCATATGGAGGCCCTGCAACACCGGATACCGTTGAGGAGATTGAGGCATTAATTCCGGATTTAGAAATTCATACGGAATATAACTTTGCTCATTTTGAAGAAACAGGTAGAATTACTTATGCCGATTTTGAATTCATGTATTTAGAGCATTGCCGAAATTCTTTCGACATGGAAGCGCTTAAGAGCGTTGGAAAAAATCTTGTTTATGATGCTATGTTCGGCGCCGGTCGCAATGTAATTCCTGCATTATTCCCAGATGCAACTGTTTTGCATGGCGGTGCAAATCCAGGCTTTGAAGGTCGCGCTCCCGAGCCCATATTGAAAAATCTTCCAGAAATAGCAGAATTGATGCCCAGCAATCCTGATTTTAAATTTGGATTGGCCACAGATGGTGATGCCGATAGAATTGGCTTCTTTGATGAAAACGGAAAATTTATTGATTCACACCATCTCATTTTATTACTCATTGAATATCTAATAGACTATAAAGGACATACCGGTAAAGTAGTGAAAAGCTTCTCTGTTTCTGATAAAATTTCAAAACTTTGCGAATTAAAAGGACTGGAAACCATTACCACAAAAATTGGATTCAAATACATTTGCGAATATATGGTAACCGATGATGTACTTATTGGTGCTGAGGAAAGCGGCGGTATTGCCATAAAAGGACATATCCCAGAAAGAGATGGTATATGGATGGGTTTGGTATTGATGGAATATGCCGCCAAATCGGGTAAAACCATTTCTCAATTGATTCAAGATGTATACAAAAAAGTAGGGTCATTTGCTGTTGAACGTTACGATCTTCACTTAAATAATGAGTTGAAATTAGCAATTGTAGACCATTGTAAAAATGGAAGTTACACTTCATTTGGACCGCATCAAATCATACGAACCGAAAGCATCGATGGGTTTAAATTCCACCTCGACAACGGCTCATGGGTCATGATACGCGCCTCAGGCACAGAGCCTGTTTTGCGTGTATATGCTGAATCCATTAACAGTGAGGCTGCATTTGCAATTCTTGATGCAACAAAAGAAAAAATCCTCAATGGATGAACTTTTACAGGTTGATATCCGAAAAATCATCGGACATAAAAACCCCAAACTACTTAAGAAACTACCCAATTTTTTATTAAATTGGGTAGAGAGGTTTATACATCAAAAAGAAATAAACCATATTCTATCCGAAGGAAAGGGTCAAAAAGGACCTGACTTTATTGATACTATTTTTCGAATCAACAAAGTCACACTTGTGTCGTCTTTTATAGATAGAATTCCTCTCGAAGGTGGGTGCATTGTTGCCGCGAACCATCCTTTAGGGGGTGTAGATGGGCTTGCTTTGATGACCGAGGTTTCCAAAAGGCGCAAGGACTTTTTGTTTTTGGCAAATGACATTTTATTAAACATTACTCCTTTAAAGGACTCATTTTTACCCGTAAACAAGGTAGGTACAACAGATAGAAAAAGCCTTTCCATGATAAGCGAAGCCTATGCTTCTGGAAAGGTGATAATTGTATTCCCATCTGGTATGGTTTCTAGAAAGATCGATGGAAAAATACAGGACTTAACTTGGCAAAAAAGCGTGATACAAAAAGCCAAAGAACATAAATTACCGATTATCCCTGCATTCATTGATGGCCAAAATTCAAAACGTTTCTATCGAATTGCCCAAATTAGAAAACTTCTAGGTATAAAAGCTAATTTTGAAATGTTTACTTTGCCCGATGAATTATTCAAACAAAAAGGCAAAACCATTAAGTTAATTTTCGGCAAACCGATAATCCCCGAAGAGCTTAATCGCAAAAAACCAATGGAGGTTGCAGAGCAATTGCGCAATTTAGTTTATCGCTTAAAGGCCGATCCAGAATCCAAACTTTAGGAAACTTATTGTATTTTGCGAACCTAATTTTATGCAAGATTTAATCCATCCTATTAATACGAATACAATCAAGTCTGAATTAACTCCCGAAATATTTGTACGGAATACCAATAAGGGAGAAAATGAGATTTATATTTTCAGGGGTATAGACAAACCTAATTTAATGGATGAAGTAGCACGCCTTCGCGAAGTTTCTTTTCGTGCTTCAGGCGGTGGAACTGGAAATTCCAAGGATATTGATTCCTATGATTTAAAAGAAAACGGGTACTTTCAATTGATTGTTTGGAATCCCAAAGACGAGGCGATAGTCGGAGGATATAGATTTGTTTTTTGCAAAGATGCCAGAAAAAAAGATGGTGATTATGATTTGTCGACTACAGAAATTCTGAAATATTCAGAAAAACTCAAGAACGAATATTTTCCCTGTACCATTGAATTAGGCCGGAGCTTTGTTCAACCCAACTACCAACCCTCGCAAGGCAGTCGAAAGGGGATTTTTTCGTTAGATAATTTATGGGATGGACTTGGTGCCCTAATTGTTGATAATCCTGAAATGAAGTATTTCTTTGGAAAAATAACGATGTACCCATCTTTCCAAACAGAAGCAAAGGGATTGATACTGGACTTTATGCATACATTTTTCCCTGACCCGGATGAGTTGGTACGACCTTCAAAACCGATAGAAAGGCCCGTCTCTGATCAAGAATTTTTAGACCATATTGCTACACTTTCATACAAAGATGCCTATAGATACTTATCTATGAGAGTAAAAGAATTGGGAGAAAGCATTCCGCCATTGTTCAATAGTTACATGAACTTAAGCCCAACGATGAAAACCTTCGGAACCAGTATAAATAAACATTTTGGAAATGTCGAAGAAACGGGAATCATGGTAACGATTGCTGATATTTATCCTGAGAAAAAGGAACGCCACGTACTCTCCTACTCAGGAAAATCCAAATAACTTGCAGAAAATGCAAATTATCAGTTGCTAATTATTGGCATTAATTACAAAATCAATTTTCGGTATCAATCCAAACGGATTGTGCAAACCGAGTACCTCCGATTTCAACTTGAACGAAATATAATCCGGTATTAATTCCGGGGATCGGTAAAAATGTATTTTCAGATGTTCCCGAATAAAGCATTCTTCCACTGGTTTCAAATATGGTATAGTTTATTGCGTTAAACTTATTTTTTACATTTAAAAGTTCTAATCCTGCAGATTTTGATACCAATATAGGTTTCACATCCTCAACAATAGTACTTCTCATAGCGTTTATTGAAGCAATAACGGCTTTATAGGCGTCTACTTTCCCAGCTCCGTATTGGAAATTTTCATTGTTGCCCGTATACCCATCTCTATTTGCAGTGACACGTATAATTTCATACATGTTTTCTGACGTTAATTGGCCTTTGCTCGCTTGCAATACAAGGGCCATTAACCCAGCAACATGAGGTGAAGCCATTGAAGTTCCGCTTAATAAAACCCAATATACATCGTCGTTATTCCATACATCCTTATGAACAACATAAGGATATAACCAACCCGGCACGGCATCTTTGTGATACGCATTTGCTATAAATTGACCCGGGGCAGAAATATCGGGTTTTAAGCGCCCATCTAATGCAGGTCCCCAAGAACTAAATCCAGATATTTCCCCTTCATCCACGGCACTATCCGATTGGAATTTATCCTGAAAATTCATCCAATTAACCCTATTATTATACGAACCAACAGAAAGAATTGCTTTAGACGTGCCTCCATTTTCACCTAAAGTATGCATGGCATCTCCATTTACCCAATGTGCCGGTTTATATGAACGGATATAATTCCTGAAAGTTCCTGCAGTCCATTCGTAGGTTCTACCTGAGTTCCAACCATGCACCGTTCCTGTGCCTTTGAAGTTTATTTTGATAAATCGATTATTTTTGTTGGATTCAACCATCATAAGTACATTGGATTTATCATTATGGGGATAGGATTTCATGCCTGCAATAAGACAAAAAAGAGTATCGTCTAAATACGATAAAGATTCTGAATAAGAAGCATCTTCGCTAAAATTTCTAAATGGAGTTTGTACAATGGATCGATCGGAAGAATCTATCAATACAATTTGATACTCTATTGCACTACCATTTTCAGCCCAAAAATCGCAGTATACATTTTCCGTTGGATAGCTATTTCGACTTCTGTCCATTGCTAAGGTTGCTGCACTATCGCCATTTAATTGTATTTTAACATGCATTTCGTGTTGTGCGCTATTTCCATTTGCCCCGACTAATGCGCGACCTTGGACCTTGCCAGTTTGGGAATTGGGAGTGTTGACTAAATCTTCTAAGGCACGATCAAACAAGGAGGTTCCGTCATGGGGACCTGTATGCATCCCCCAGGAAAGATTGCAAACTGCTGGTTTTCCCACGGAATCTGCATAGCTAAAAACATAATCAAAGCCATCAATTATGGCATTATTTGCAACTAAATAATCACCTAGGGCGCTTCCTGGAATGCTGTCGTTTCGATATCTTATCCCAACAAACACCAAGTCACTTTTAGGGGCAACTCCTGCATATTTCAAATCTGGCGATTTAAATCCAGAACCTGCTGCAATTCCCGCAACATGGGTTCCATGAGAACCATCAAGGTCTAGTTCAGCTAAAATTTCAGCTTCACTGTTTTTAAGGATCCCATAATTATAAGGTGCGGGTCCCATTTGATTGGCATATTTTTGTTGCCAAAATCTTTTTACTCGATATTGAGTTCCGGTTTCATTAAAAAACGTTGGGTGTGTTGTTTGAAATCCTACATCTACAATTCCCACCACTATATCATCGCCCATCAACGATGGATTTTGTATCCTTTGAGCTTCTGAAACATTAGACTTGGCAAGTGCTTTGTAATCAAGTAGACGTGGGGCATTAAATCGAGAGGCGGCATCTACATAAACAATCGCAGAAAAAGAGAGCAATTCTGCCAAATATCTAGGATTTAAATCAGCGGTAAAAGTGCGTTCATATACCTTATAAGGAGTTCCTAAAAGTTTAAAAAATGAAATCATTGCTTCTCTAGATCCTTCAAAAGAACCCATTATTGCCAAGTTATTATCGTTAGTATAAAAGAATGCATTGCGCGATTCGGGATATGCATAAAGTTTGAGTGCATTGCTGGCTTTAGGATGGGTTGAGATCCATGAAAAGTTTTGATTAGAAGCGGCTACTTGAGAATAAATCAAAATGGGCAAACAACCCAAAACAAACAACACTTGTTTTAACATATCCAAAAATACGTGTTGTAATCCATTCCATACCAAATAATGCAATATATGACCTTATTTTTGCACAATGAACTTGGACTGGTTAGAACGCACAGAATTGCTAATTGGAAAAGAACAATTGATCAAATTGTCGCAATCCAATGTCTTGGTAGTGGGTTTAGGTGGAGTTGGTAGTTTTGCTGCCGAATTCATTTGTAGAGCAGGGGTTGGTCGTATGACTATCATTGATGGTGACACCGTTGATAGCACCAATAAAAACAGGCAATTACCCGCACTTGACAGTACCGTTGGAAAGTCCAAAGCGGCCGTAATGGCTATGCGTTTTTTGGATATAAATCCGGATTTGGACTTGAAGGTAATTGATAAATTCCAACAACCTGAAGACAATATAAAACTCATTCAAGAGCAAAAATTTGACTATGTAATGGATTGCATTGATTCCGTTTCACCGAAATTGTACTTGATAAAAACGTGCTATGATATGAAGCAGCGTTTTATCAGTTCTATGGGAGCCGGTGGAAAACTGGACCCTTCAACGGTTAAGGTAGGCGATATATCTAAGTCTTACAATTGTCCTTTTGCTCGTACAGTTCGAAAACGGCTTAAAAAGCACAATATTCGCAAAGGATTCAAAGTGGTTTATAACCACGGTGACCTGTTAAAAGATAGTATGAAGCTTACGGATGGAAGTAATTACAAAAAGTCATTCTATGGAACTATCTCTTACATGCCTGCATTATTTGGACTTCGAATGGCGGCGGAAGTTATAAAAGACCTAACGGAATTGTAATATTTTACATAAAGGTTGAGTTTTCAAACAGGTTTTCTCTTATTTTCGCCAAATGAAATTGAATAAATGGTTAACAATGGCAGTAATTGGCGTGGCTTTGTTCACGTCTTGTGAAAAAGATGATCCAGATAACGTTAACGATGTTGACATATCCGGTAAAAACAACAAAGAGGTAATGATGATACAGCCTTGGGGCATGTATTCTTATTCGCAAACCATTAACAATCAAACAGTAGACGCCATGGATGCTTGTTTGAAGGATGAAGTATTTATTTTCAAAGCGAACGATATTTGCGAAGTTAAAACCAATAGTATTAAGTGCAACCCTGACGAAGAAGCTACTTATGAAACGCCTTGGTCCATGCCATCGGCAACAGGAGATATCGTTAATTTTTTAAGCTTTGATTTTACGATTAAAAGCAAAACCAATTCGGCTATTGTTTTTGAACGCGAATGGGAAAACCGATCTGGTGATTTAGTTTTCGAAAAGTTAGAACTTCGCGCTGCTAAATAAGTTCATTCAGATATTGAAGAGCCTGCTCATAATCAGGCTTAATATTTAAAGCCGCTTGATAGTCATTTCGAGCGGCTTCTTTATTTCCCTGTGCTTCAAATGCAAAACCACGCAAGGTAAAGGCTTTATAATTTTCCGATTCCAAATCGATAATTTTTCCGCACAAATCAATTACGCTCGAATAATTCTCAAAAAGAGCTTGTATCACCGCTAAATTATAATGTGCAAAAACATGAGACGGATTAATTTTTATAACCCGATTATATAGGATCTCGGCATCAGCGAATTTTGATTTTCGTTGTAAAATCAATGCTTTTATATACAAGGCTTCTGGACTAAACTCATCTAAAGCCAACGCTTTATCGGCGTATTGCGATGCAATTTCAATATCTTTTTCAAGAAGAAACAGGGCTTTTTGCATCGTAGCATCGAAATTATTTGGGTCTTTTACCAACACCCTGTCTAGAACCTGTAAGGCTTTGGTCGTATCTCGTTGTTCTTTAAAGGATACTATTTGTAGCAACTGCGCCTTTATTCCAAAATCTTCTGTTTGCTTCAACTTTTCTAACAAGGGGTCGCATTCTGCATATTGTTGTCTAGCCAACAACAGTTTCGCATACAGATATTGAGCTTCCTGATAATCGGGTTTTAACTGCAACGCGGCTTTAAGTTGTGCAGCGGCCTTAATATAATTGGCGGAATCTTTTTCGAGGTAGGTCTCTGCTAAACGATATCGGTATAACGGGTTTTTGGGTTCAATTTTCAACGCCGTATTATAATCCTGAATAGCAAAGTCAAATTGAGATTGGTAAAAGAAGGTATTGGCACGTAGATAATAATTTTCGCCTGTAAAGGGATTCTTATTGATTTTAGTACTAATGCTTCGAATATCATCGGAGAAAGCGGTGTCAGATTCGCTTATAAGAAGCGCTCCTTCTGGGAAATTTTGATTACATTTTACAAGGAGAAGCGCGACGCTGAAAATAACAATTGTATGTCGGCGCATGGTGCTCGGGACGGGAATCGAACCCGTACTCACATTACTGTGAACAGGATTTTAAGTCCTGCGCGTCTACCTATTCCGCCACCCGAGCTGAAAGGAATGCAAAAATACAATAAAAAATGATATTTACATCAATTCCTTCAAAGAATTTTCAATAATATCACAAGCTTCATGAATTTGCGATTCTGTTATAACCAGTGGAGGTGCAAACCGGATGATATGTTCATGGGTTTGCTTAGCAAGTAACCCATTGTCACGCATTTTGATACATACATCCCAGGCCTTTATGCCGTTACCAAAAGGTTCAATTTTTATTGCATTCAATAAACCCTTCCCTCTTACCAAAGAAACCATGGGAAGATTCCTATTTTTCATTCTTTCTCTAACAATAGCCCCTAATTTTTCTGCGTTCTCTGCGAGATTTTCATTGGAAACCACCTCTAATGCGGCTATTGCTACTGCACAAGCCAGAGGATTTCCTCCGAAAGTACTTCCGTGTTGACCCGGTTTAATGGTCAACATGACCTCGTCATTTCCTAAAACACAACTTACGGGAAATACGCCACCCCCTAATGCTTTACCTAAAATCAACAAATCAGGTGTTACTTCTTCATGATCACAACACGTTAATTTACCCGTTCTTGCAATACCCGTTTGCACTTCATCTGCAATAAATAATACCCGATATTTCGTACAGAGTTCGCGCACAGCCTTCAAATATCCTTTATCAGGAACTACCACTCCCGCTTCTCCTTGAATGGGCTCTACCATAAATGCACAAATATTGGGATTAGATTTTAGGGAATTTTCAAGCGCCTCTATATCGTTGTATGGAATATTCGAAAAATTGGGCACGAAAGGACCAAAGTTTCCATAGCTGTCTTCGTCATCTGAGGTACTTACCGCAGCAATGGTGCGCCCCCAGAAATTTCCTTCTGCAAAAAGTACATGCGCTTGATTTTCAGGTATACCCTTAACCTCGTACCCCCATTTACGCGCAAGCTTTATTGCCGTCTCTCCTCCTTCTACTCCTGTATTCATAGGCAAAACGCGATCAAATCCAAAAAGTTCTGTAATGAATTTTTCGTACGTCCCAAGAATATTATTGTAAAAAGCACGACTCGTCAACGTTAATACTTGAGATTGATCATGTAGCGCCTTAATTATGTGGGGATGGCAGTGACCTTGGTTTACAGCGGAATATGCTGAAAGGAAATCCATGTATTGTTTCCCATCCACATCCCAAACGTGAATGCCTTTTCCTTTGGCAATTACAACAGGCAATGGATGATAGTTATGGGCACCATATTGGTCTTCAAGATCGATAAATTGTTTGGCAATACTCATAAACACGAAAGTACAATCTTTTGAAAGATTCTCAGTCATGACCCCCTCAAAAAGGCAATTTATGCCATGGTTTTATGTATATTTGAGAAATGCGAACACCTTGTTTTTGGGCCCTAAAACTGATTATTGTTTTAATCGGTATATTACCCGGCAACATACATTCGCAAACCCCATTGACTCACCACACGCTAATTCAGGGTCGCATTGAATGGGTTATTCCTAATTCCCTTAACTCCAAACTGCCCATTGTTCAACAAGCCCTTGAATCATCCATTAAATCACTCGAAGAATTAGAGCGAAATTTACTTTATAAAACCAGTGATCGCATGCATTTAATGGCATTTGACGATTATTCCAAATTTTGCAATTATTACAAAAATAAAAATCGAATTCAATCCTTCAATTCGAATCCATTTGATGAAAGCTTGCAAGGAACGGTATATCATCCTATATTATTTACTGGCAATACCATCGATATCGCATATCAGATACGCAGAGCTATTGCCACCCAATTTATTCATGAATTTTTAAATGGCTTCACGTACCGCGAACGCTTCAATCTCCAGACAAGGCAAAGCACCCCTGAATGGCTAGTAGAAGGCTTTATCGCCTATTTTTCTTCAGGAATTGACCGTGAAGAATTCCTGCAATTTACCGCAGAATTGAATTCCAGTTCTTTTCGAAATTTGAATTTTATCGATTCCCGTCATCATGTTTTATTTGGTAAAGTTCTTTGGTTTTTATTTGAACGTGAAAAAGGGAAAAATTTAAACAGTGTTTTTTGGATGCTCATTAAATACGCGCAAAGTTTCGAAAACTCCTTTGAATATCATTTTAATCAGAGCTTTAGAGAATGGCTCGATATTAGAATTACCGAACTCCAACAAAGCCAAACATTTCATTCATTAAACGTCGACGCTACTATAAGCACAAAGGATGCTCAAAATTCACAAATAAAAGTCACATATAGCCCCAAATCTGAATCTGCCGTCATCACCCTTTCCAATGATCAAAATGAAACTTGCTACCTCTGGGATATCAAAAACAGAAGTAGCACTTCCTTATGCAACAAAACTACCCTTAGTGAACTTCCCTTTCCAAATTTCCAAGAAAACACTTGGGCCTATAACGATTCCCTGCGAACTTGGATTCATGTATTATGGGCAGATATATGGCAAATACGATACAATAGCATCGTTTTCAATTTACCTGATGCCTTATCCTATCGATTAATAAACGCTGAAAACGAAAAAGTCTTTTTACTTCAAGAGATTACTGGAAAAACCTATTTAATGCAGTTAGATTTAAGAAATGGATCTGAATTACAAAGAATTTTATTAAATCCCGAAGGAGAGAAAATCCAAGAAATACAGGCAATTACACCCAAACAATTTGTGTATATTCAAACGAAACCAAAAAACGAACAATTTGTAACTGAATTGGTTCGAATGGATTTAACGCCCTCATTCGAAATAAAATCGATATTCGAACTGGAACATGAAGGTATAAAGCCTGCCTTTCAACATCTCGTTTATCAGAATGAAGAATTATTTAGCGTTGTACAAAATTCCGCGCTTGAAAATGCAGTTTACCACATTCAAAAAAACGGGAATGAGCAACAAATCAAGAAAACGCCCACAAAGGGACTTCAGTATCAACAATATCCAATAAAAAATTGCGATTCGCTACTTGAATTTTTCATCGCAAATAAGCAATGGAATATTAATTTCATTGAAATTACAGCACCGATTTTCGACAGAGATACTTTCGTAAAACCCAGCCTTAGCTTTGATACGACTCACATTAAAATGGACACTCTGAAAAATCAAAGAACCTATGTCCAATCCAAGTTGTTTACGTCGCCTTACATAAAAAGATCTTTAAAGATTACCCCTTTAAACAAGAATAGACCGGTGAAACCCAAATGGCAAAATACAACCTTCTCACCATGGTTTTATATCCATGAAAGTCACTTTTTCTTAAGTAATAAAGACTTTAATGTTCCCTATGATGGAAGAGTGAGTCCTATCCAACAATATAACAGTCCTTTAAGCTTTTTCTTTGAGAATACGCTAATCGATATTCGTCAAAAAAACAGGATTTTATTGAATTTATATAGCAACGTGAATCGTCGACGAATTGGGATGGAATTGCATCATAAGTTTTTAATGTCTCCAAAAAACACATTGAAATCCCATTTTTATTATCGATTAAGACAATTTACGGAAAGCGACTTTACTCAAAACCGAAATCGAAATTGGGGGGTAAAATTTCAAATTGAAAAACACACAGCAAATTGGAATTACTTTAGTGGATTGAGTTATAACAACAGTCAAATTATTGCATTGAACAATGCATTGGACAAAATAGGACTTTCCATAGAAAATAGAAATCTAATTCAAATACCTATAGGGATAAGAAGCTCAAGTAAAGATTTAGGCAATGCCCCTTATAAGATTAATTTTCTTTTTGATACACATTTAAATATGGGCGTGATCGAACACCAAAACAAATGGGATTTTATACATTCTCTTCAGGGGTCTTTAAAGTTAAAAAGTCGTTTGGGTATTTTTGAATGGAAATCAAAAACCGAGGCCTGTTATTCCATGAGCCAAAGCAATATTACCTATCAATTAGGAGGGAGTGCCGGGTGGATTTCACAGACAGCAAATACCGACATGACCTACTCCAAGTTGAAAAACGCTCAAAAGCAATTCATTTTAGCGTCTATGCCTATAAGAGGCCTTCAAGCAGGTGAGCGCATGGGAAATAGCTTTTTACATGTGCAACAGGATTTAGGTTTGCCCCTGCTCCGATTATTTCCTAGAACATTGAAAGAGCGCGTTTTTT
>CBFHGY010000054.1:0-15125 GCA_965655465.1 Bacteroidia bacterium
AAAACGAGGCACGTAATTCATTTGGCGACGACCGAGTATTCATAGAAAAGTATGTAGGTAATCCACGACATATAGAATTTCAATTGATTGCCGATAATTTCGGCAATGTTATACACGTTTTCGAGCGTGAATGCAGTATTCAACGCCGTCACCAAAAATTAGTTGAAGAAGCGCCTTCTGCTATTTTAACTCCCGAACTACGAGCAAAAATGGGCGAAGCAGCCGTGAATGTTGCGAAAGCCTGTAATTATACTGGCGCTGGTACGGTTGAATTCCTGTTAGGCGATAATCAAGAGTTTTATTTTCTTGAAATGAATACGCGTTTGCAAGTGGAACACCCTGTTTCAGAAATGATTACAGGCTTAGACTTGGTAAAATGTCAAATTGAAGTAGCCGCTGGCTTGCCCCTTGCTTTCACTCAAGAATCTCTAAAAATCAATGGCCACTCCATAGAATTAAGGGTATGCGCGGAAGATCCCTATCAACAGTTTTTGCCGAATATAGGTAGAGTTCGTAATTACGAAATTCCATCAGGACCCGGCGTTCGCATAGATGATTTCATGGAAGCCGATATGGAAATACCCATATTTTACGACAATATGTTGGCTAAACTCATTGTGTGGGGTGCGGACCGCGAACAGGCGATCGCCCGCATGAAACGCGCCATATCTGAATACACCATTACGGGGATTCAAACCACCTTGCCTTTTGGAACGTTTGTAATGAATCATCCTAAATTTATTGAAGGAAATTTCAATACCCATTTTATTCAAGAGTATTTCAAGCCAGAACATTTGGATGCATCTCAAGAATTGGATTTTGAAGTTTTGGCAACTGCTGCCGTATCCTTCTTTAAAGGGAGTGGACAAACTGAACCCGCTGCTGAAGGCACCGAATTGGGAGAAAGCAGCGAATGGTATTTGCAGCGTCGAACCTTGCGAAATGCCTAAACGAGTACTTATTATCGACGATGTGCATTTTGCCTTGACTGAGGGCTTAAATTCACACGGGTTCGAGGTCTTTTACGAAAAAGATATCGCGGTTTCGGATGTTTGTCATCGGGCAGACTCTCTGAAAGTCGAAGGAATCGTAGTTCGGTCAAAAATGCATTTTTCGGGGGAAATTCTTCAGGAATTGCCTTCCTTAAAATGGATTGCCCGCGCAGGCGTAGGAACCGATAATATCGATATGGAAATCGCCCAGCAAAAGGGTATTGCCATTATTAATGCCGATGGGGCCAATGCGTTAACCGTAGCCGAGCACGTTTTGGGCATGATTTTGGGCTTTCTGCATAAACTGCCTGCAGCCGATGCTCATGTGCGCTCAGGCTTATGGAATCGGGAGTTGCACCGAGGGCGTGAATTGACATCCCATAAAATAGGAATAATTGGATTTGGACATACGGGTAGTGCCCTTGCTGGTTTGCTGCGGGGCTTCGATCTACAAATTGTGGCTTACGATAAATACAAGTCGGGTTTCGGTAATTCACAAGTCATCGAGGTTGATTCGATCCAAAAGGTGTGGGAACAAGCCGATATTTTGAGTTTTCATGTTCCGTTGAATGCCGAAACCAAAGGTATGATACACGGAAAATACCTGGTTAATCAAAATCGAAAACCCATCATTGTTAATGCATCACGAGGGGGCGTTTTAGATGTGGATTCGATGGTGAATGCGTTGAAAACGAATGCTATTTCAGGACTTATTTTGGATGTTTGGCCAGATGAGCCTCCATTGAAAAAAGGAGGGATTTATGAAGCCGCTTTTCGCGATATACAAAACTCAACTTGTGTAATGTTTTCGCCACATGTTGCAGGTTGGTCTGAAGAAAGCTATGAGCGAATTTCACATAAACTTCTGGATAATGTCTTGAAATTCAAGGGTTGTGCATGACATTGCCATGATATTAAAGGTTGAGGCGCATTGGAATTTATTGGATGAAGGCTAAAATAAACTTGTTAAATCCTCGATTTTTCGATAAACTTGCCGATTAATGCGTAGAATGTTAATACAGTTTTACAAAAAAGGAAAAAGAACGGAATATGAAGCATAAATTACTGAGATGGGCCTTTACATGGCTTTTAGCATTTACGGGTCAGATGGCGTTGGCACAGACCAACTACGCCGACTTTCGTGTAAAAACTACCGACGGAGACGGTAAACCCCTTAGTGGTGTTCAAGTGAAGATGTATTTGAACGGAATCTTTAAAACTTCGGATACCACTGACTCAGATGGTAATGCGATTTTTCAAACTTTGAGCCCGGGCGTTTACGATGTTGAATTTTCAAAAGAAGGAAGTTCGGATCAAAAGGTAACAGGTTTGAACTTGAGTGCAGGTTTGAATGAGCCTTTGAAAATTGCTATGACCGGTAGGATGGGAGACGTCGTTATTACCACGAAAGCAACGAATAAAATTATCGGTTTAGAGAAAAACGAACAACAAGTAACCGGTAAAGCAATGATCAATAGTGGTCGTCGTGGTGTTGGCGCTTTAACCTCTACAAATGCCGCAATTGTTGAATCACGTCAAGGTATTTCAGTAAGAGGTACTCGAAGCGATGGTAACGGTACCTTCATTGACGGGGTTCGTGCTATTGGTTCAGGAGCCATACCCTCATTAGGGGTAGAAGGCATATCTGTAAATATTGGAGGTATACCTGCGATGTATGGTGATTTAACGGGAGGTGCGTTCTCCTACACATCTAAGAGTGCAACCGATAAAGTAATTACTATTTTTGAAGGAATTACATCTACGTTGTTGGATCCTTATTCTTACAATACCGTGGAAGGATTTATCTCGGGTCCTTTATGGGTAGAAAAGAAAAAGAATAGCTACGGTAAAACAGAGAGCAATGTAAAATTAGGGTTCACCTTAAATGGTAATATTGGATACTATAAAGATCCAGATCCTACGCGCACAGGTGTTTATGTGTTAAATGAAGACAAGCTGAATGAATTAAAACAAAATCCGTTGGTTTTTACTCCAAATGGATTCGTACACGGTGCTTCATTTTTGAAAGAAAGTGATTTTACTAGATTAGACGCCAGACCCAATTCTGCTCAATACAATGGGAACTTAATTGGAAAATTGGAATTTAATCCCAACAAAAACATAGCTGTAACGGCATTTGCGAGTTATTTTTATGGTGGAGGTCGCAGTGTAACCAACAATATTTTGAACTTTGAAAATACTTCCCGTATTGATAACCATACTTTCCGTTCTTATTTGCAATTCAAACAGAATTTCGAAGTAGACAAAAAGAGTTCCATTAAAAGTGCTTTTTACACGGTTCGTGCAGAATATCAAAATGCATTTAGTCAAAATAGAAGTGTTGAACACATGGATAACTTGTTCGACTATGGTTATGTAGGTCAGTTTTCAGCATATCCAACGGAGTTTTTCGCATATTCTCATTCTGATCAAGAGCAAAATCCAAACCGCGAACCAAAAATTGTGAGAGATCAATATGGAAATTATGTACAATTAAGAAACTATTGGGAACAAATTGGATATACAGATACCTTACTTACCTACCAAGCAGGGGATAGAAATCCAGACCGTGCCCGTTATACGCAGAATATTTACGATTTCTTCAATAACAGAGGTGCAAACATTACCAATCCATTCCAAATTTTAGTTAATCAAGGATTGTTAAACGGTTACAATCCCGTTAACGTATATTCCCTATGGTCAACACCTGGAACTACGCCAACCTCTTGGAGTAAAAATGAGAATGAGCGTTTTTCATTGTTTGCTTTAGGACAAATGCAAGTAAAGCCCGCTACTGTTGCAGGTCGTGAGCGTACACCACACGATTTACAAGCAGGTTTTTATTACGAGCAAAACATCAACCGGGGTTATGGTTTGAATGCAAACGGACTGTGGATTTTGATGAACCAATTGATGAACAGTCATATTTCAGAATTGGATGTAAACAATCCGATTTTGAGCTATGATGCCAACGGGGTTTTCACAGATACGGTTCGCTATAATCGCTTAGTCAATTATGAACAGCAATCGCATTTTGATCGCCAGTTCAGAAATAAGTTGATTTCAGAGGGGCGCACCGATGTTTACGGAAATCTAATTAACGAGCGTACCTTTGTAGATATCAACAGTTTCAAACCTGGAGATTTTGATTTGAGCATGTTCAATGCCAATGAACTGTTGAACAACGGTAACAACTACGCATCGTATTTTGGATATGACCATTTAGGAAATAAAGTGAATGGTAAGCCTTCAATCAATCAGTTTTTAAACGATCCTGATAAGCGCACAATTGGAGCATTCCAACCGATTTATATAGCTGCATGGTTACAAGACCAGTTCCAATTTAAAGATTTGATTTTCCGTTTAGGACTTCGTATGGAGCGTTATGATGCGAACCAAATTGTTATGAAAGATCCGTACAGCTTATACCCAATTCGTACGGCTGCTGAAGTTTCTGAAATAAACGGGTTAAGTGTTTCGCATCCTACTAATATTAGTGGTGATGCTGCGGTTTATGTTAATGATATGCAATCTCCAACTCGTATTATTGGTTATCGCGAGGGAGATCGTTGGTTTAATGCTGACGGATCTGAGCAAAGAAACTCTGAGTTTTTGGCAAACCAAACGACTAACGGACGTATTGCTCCGTACTTAGTAGATTATAACAAACAAGAGGTAACGGATAAGACGTTTACCGATTATACTCCTATTGTGAATTTATTGCCACGTATTTGGTTTTCATTCCCATTGGAGCCTGGACGTAAATCATTTTATGTAAGCTATGATGTTTTGGCACAAAGACCTAACTCAGGTGCTTCGTTTGTTTCTATTCAGGATATTTATTTCTTGAAATTCCGTCAAGGTAGTACCGTTGCAAATGGCGCTTTGAACTCTAGAATGAAAACAGATTATGAAGTAGGTTACAAGCAGATTTTCGGTTCTAAAAAGAATATGGGATTGGAATTGAGTGCATCTTACAGTGAAATCCGTAACGATTTCGGATTGTTCCAAATCAACCAAGGATATCCAGTAACCTATACAACCTATCGCAATATTGACTTTGCTACTATTACAGGTTTCAGAGGGAACTTCAATATCAGAGATATTGGTCCAATGACGATTTCAGCTAGTTATATGTTGCAATTTGCCGATGGACCAGGTTCAAACATTAACTCACAACAAGCGCTTATTGCAAGTAATCAGCCTAACTTGAGAACGGTAATTCCTTTGGGTGATTTAGATATTCGTCATAACATGAAATTATCAGCCACATGGGCATGGGGAGGCGGAAAAAATCCGGTTACCCGTAAAAACCTATATACGGGACCTGTGTTATGGGGTAAAGAAATATTCAAATTCACCAGCATAAATGTAATTGCTAATACTTACAGTGGAGGTCCTTATACTCCAACGGTGAGAGCCGTACAAATTGGTGCTGTTGACCGTGCTCAAATCAAAGGACGTCCTTTTGGTGCACGTTTACCTTGGCAGTATAACTTCGACTTGAACTTTACCAAAGGAGTTCAAATTAATCGTGAAAATGCAAAGAATCCGTTGGTATTTAATGTTTTCTTATGGGTTAATAACGTGTTAAATACATGGAATGTGTTGGGTGTATTCCCATTCACAGGTGAACCGAATGATGACGGTTTCTTGAATTCACCTCAAGGTCAGTTATTGGTAAAAACTCAAGTGGATGCTCAGAGTTATATTGATTTGTACCGACTTTTGTTAAATTCTCAAACAGGCAACTGGAATGGTCCTCGTACTATCCGTTTGGGTGTTCGTTTTAACTTAAATTAATAGAAAAGACAATGAAAAGATTAGGAATATGGGCATTAGGGATGTTGCTGGCCGCGAATGGTTTGGCCCGTCCTGTTATTAATGTTGAAGGCCGATCAGGCAAAGCTAAGATCAACAAGCGTGCCGGTGCTTTCGCAAGTACTTGTGACCCTGCATCTCAATCCGTTGATTTGGACGTGAATAACGTGAGAACCAAATTGTTGAACGGAGGAGATATGTGGTGGGATTTAAATAATCCTAAATACGAAATACCTAAGGTTAATGATCCAAACGCCGTACGCAAACATTCCTTGTTTTCAGGTGCCATTTGGATTGGAGGTAAAGATAATGGTGGCAACTTGAAGTTAGCAGCTATGACCTATCGCCAATTTGGATCCGACTTTTTTCCAGGACCATTAGATACGACAACCGCTTCTACAGATCCATTGCGTTGCAAATCTTATGACCGTATGTGGAAAGTTACGCGTGATGAGTTAGAGAAATTTGAATCTTCAAATTATATTGATCAAAGCGCAGGTATTCGGGAATGGCCAGGTGGTACCGATCGTTCGGTTAGAATTGGTGCGGAATCTGATTACTTGGCTCCTTATAAAGTAGTTGTAGATGACGGTGTTTATAACCCGTTCGATGGTGAACACCCCGTATTAGATGAACGTCGCCCTGCTGCCGAAAATGGAGTAAGTGCTCAACCGGATATGTTCATTTGGTGGGTATATAACGATAGAGGAAACATCCACTCTGAATCTAGTGGACAACCAATCGGAGTAGAATGTCAAACTACTGCCTTCGCCTTTTCAACCAATGATGAGGTGAATAACATGACTTTTTATTCAACAAAAATCATTAACCGGGGTTTTACTACCTTGAACGATTGTTATATGGGTCAATGGGTAGATGCCGATTTGGGTAACTACGCCGATGACTATGTTGGTTGTGATGTGCAACGTGGACTTGGATTTTGCTATAACGGAGATGACGATGATGAAGGAGTTTTAGGTTACGGTTTAAACCCTCCAACAATCGGAGTTGACTATTTTGAAGGTCCAACAGATACTGCTGGAAAGCAAATGGGATTGAGTCACTTCATGTATTATAACAACACTTCGGACCCTATTACAGGAAATCCGGATCGTGCTAATCCGAACAGTTTTTATAACTTCCTAAAAGGGAAATGGAAAGGGGGGCAAAATGTAACGAGAGGCGGTAATGGTTTTGGAGGATCAACGACTACGAATTATATGTTCCCTGGTTGTACCGATCCTGAATTTACCGATTGTTGGGACGAGCGTTCTGCAGGAAATCGTCCTGGGGATCGACGTTTTATTCAATCTACAGGTCCATTTTTACTACGTCCTGGACAAATTCAACGTATCACCGTAGGAGTAGTTTGGGCTCGTACCACTAGCGGTGGAGCAGCAGGTTCATTGGATTTGTTGAAATTGGCTTCTGACAAAGCTCAAAGTTTATTCAATAACAACTTTAAAATCTTAGACGGTCCTGATGCACCCGATGTTGAAATTCAAGAATTGAATCAAGAATTGGTACTTAAATTCTTGAATACCAATTCTAATAAAGTTGAGAAATATACCGAGCAATATAAAGATGCAAATAACAAAGAATTAACCTACAAGTTTGAAGGTTATTTGGTATACCAACTGAAGGATGCAACCGTGAATACGGGTGATTTAGATAATATCGATAAAGCGCGTTTGTTGTTCCAATGTGATTTAGAAAACAAGCGTGGTCAAATCGTAAATAAAGTATTCGATCCTAAACTGTCGCAAATGGTTCCAATCGAAAAAGTAGATGGAGCAGACGAAGGCGTACAACGTACATTCAGTATTAAAAATGACTTGTTCGCAACATCCGCAAATACGCAGTTAACAGATTTCAAAAACTATTATTACATGGTCTTGAGTTATGCGATTTTGTCGAACGATACGTTACAACAAGATCCAAACCAATTCTTAGCAGGCCGTCGTAATATTCGCGTGTATCGTGCAACTCCGCATAAAACCGAGCCTGAAAACAATGGTACTGAATTGCAGTCAAGTTATGGTAGCGGCCCTGCATTAGTTAGAATTTCCGGTCGTGGAAATGGTGGAATGCCGTTGGAGTTTACTCCCGAAACTATCGATAAAATTGTTAAAGATGGTTTTGATCCAAGTCCGAAATATGTTGCCGGTGCTGGTCCAGTGAAAATTAAAGTGGTTGATCCGCTTAAAATCCCTAATAACAAATTTCAGTTCTATTTACGTGAGCGCACGAAATCGAATGTTACAGAATTGAGAGACTCTATGACCTACAATTCTGATTGGGTTCTGGTTAGATTGGATGTTAAAGGTAAAGATGGGAATATTTTAGGAAATGACACTATTTTCTCGGATACAACCATTGCCGTAAAAACGGAGACCGTACAAGGTCGTAGAAGTCCTTTTAACGCCACTTCAGAGAATCTAGCGAATTGGGGATTCAGTATCGAAGTTGCTCAAGTGAAGAATCCTGGTGAAAATTCGGATGCGGACCCTACCAACGGGGTAATCGACTGGTCAGTTGAATGGGAAGATAATGGAAGGCAGTGGTTAACCGCAGTAGTTGATAATGATGCGCAAAGTACGCCAACTTCAGGAAGCATATGGTTAAACTGGATTCGCTCAGGAAGTAATGGTCGTGGTGCTACTTTTGATGGTTATACCTCTGATTTCTTGAATGCAGCAAATGCGCCTTTAGATCCAAGTCAAGCGTATGAAAAGATTTGGAATGGTCGTATTGCACCATACGGATTGGTTGCTCGTGAGAAATATTCAGCTACGGTGGGTAGAAATACCTACGGATTTGCATGGAGTGGAAATTCCGCATGGTTGCAAAACCCGATACAGGAAATAAACAGCTTTAAGTTGGTTATTACTCCAGACAAATCACAATGGACGCGTTGTGCCGTTCTTGAAATGGCTGATGATGAAGTTACTAATGGTACTGAAGGCCGTATGGCTAAATTTAATATGCGTTTAGCACCTTCTAAAGACAAAGATTTTAATGATATACCAGGTAGCTATGGTTTGAGCTATTTCCCAGGATATGTATTAAATCTTGAAACGGGTGAACGCATGAATATTGCTTTTGGTGAAGATAGCTATTTGCCCGGTGAAAACGGTCGCGATATGATCTGGAACCCAACACCTAATATTTATAACGATAATGGAAATTATCCAGTTATTGGAGGTAAGCATTTCTTATATATTTTCGGTACTGGAAATCACGGGATAGGACGTAACGTTCCTGGTGAGCGCTATTACCCAGACGCTGTTGAAAATGAATCTCGTTTCGATCGTTTCAAGTTGGGTCTTCAATCTACCACAGTAGGTGGAAACCCACCTGCATTGCAGAAGAGAATTATTCTTTCTCAAGTGAATTGGGTTATACCTACTTATTTGGCTCCTGGTTATGACATGAAAAACGGAATTCCTCCAACTGAAGTTACGATAAATGTTCGTGTTGCCAAAGCCTATACCAGTTTTAATACGGGAGATACTAGAAACGCTCCAGATTGGGATGGTAATGGTTCTCCAGATTACGATGGTTTGCCGATGTATGAATTTGATGGTGCTGAAATTGCTCCAAAGATTTCTGATGCCATTGGTACTAAGAACCTTGATTTGGTGAATGTGGTACCTAACCCTTACAGAGGTTATAGTGAGTATGAAAACAGTCCGATTGATGCGCGTGTTAAAATCACCAACTTGCCACCAACTTGTACCATAAAAATCTTTGATATGGCAGGTAATTTAATTCGAACAGTAGATAAAGCGGATGAGTTAACCTACTATGAATGGGATTTGAAGAATAACAGCCGCGTGCCTATTGCGAGTGGTTTGTATTTGATACATGTAAAAGCCCCAGGTTTGGGAGAGAAAATAATTCGTTGGTATGGAATTATGCATGCCGTAGATTTGGATACCTATTAATAAAAACAGAGATGAGACTAAAGTTAAAACATATAACATTATCTGCGTTATCTGCAGTAAGTGCCTTAGGTTTTGCGGGAAATCCGGAACGCCAGGGTCAGGCTGGCGCAGCTCAGCTAACAATTAACGGTTGGGCGCGAAGCTCTGGATTGGGTTATGCTGCTGGTGGCTTAATAAGCGGTGCAGAATCCCTTTATATGAACGTGGGTGGCTTGGATCGTATGGCAAATAAAACAGAATTGGTTTTTGCAAGAACCGAATGGTTAATGGGTTCCGGAATAGGAATTAACAATTTAGGTTTGGCAATAAAGCTAGGAGAAGATGGAGATGCAGGTACCTTGGGCGTACAAGTAATGCAATTTGGAATTGATCCCATTGAAATTACAACTGTTGAGAATCCTTATGGAGGCATCGGAACCTATCGTGTAAATATGACGAATATTGGTTTATCCTACGGAAAACAATTCAGTAATAGTATCTCCGCAGGATTAACAGCACGGATGCTTTCTGAAGGGATTCCAGACGTTAGTGCCTCAGGTTTGGCCATTGATGCAGGGGTGCAATATACCACTACCTTGATTCCAAAAGTAGGCTCTATGAAACGTAACGATTTTAAATTTGGAGTTTCAGTTAGAAATATCGGCCCTGATTTGAATTTCAATGGTGATGGTTTAAGTTACAAAGCGTTAATTCAAAATGGAGATTTTGATAAAACCATGCAGGTTAAAACCGATGTAGTAAAGTTGCCCGCAATGTTGAACATCGCCGCTTCTTACGATTTACGTTTGGATAAAACAAAAGGGGTGTATGATAATCGGTTGACATTAGGTCTTGGATTTACCAATCACTCTTTTAGTGCAAATCAAACAACGATTTCTGCGGAGTATTCCTACAAGGATATGATAAGTGTACGCGGTGGTTATTGCTATCAAGAAGGGATTTTCAATGCCGATACACGTACAAGCGCCTTTACTGGCCCCTTTGCGGGTTTAAGCTACGACTGGAATATCGATGATGAGAATATAATTTCTCTTGATTACAGTTATCGCGCTACCAATCCGTTCAGTGGTGTTCACAGTTTCGGTATTCGCATCGGACTGGGTTCTGCAGAATAAAAAATTAGTATATTTGTTAATCGGTTGCACCAATCGCGTATTGGTGCAACTTTTTTTTGTATTTTAACCAATTATATATCAAATAAGTATGAGCGACATACAATATTTTACACAGGAGGGCTTAGATGCTCTGAAGGAAGAACTTAATCAACTCAAACATATTGAGCGTCCAAAAATTATTCAAGCTATTGCTGAAGCTCGCGATAAAGGAGATTTAAGTGAAAATGCCGAGTACGATGCTGCTAAGGAAGCTCAAGGACATTTAGAAGATCGCATTGCCCAATACGAACATTTAGTAGCCAACGCTCGAGTTATTGACAGTTCTCAAATTAACACAGACAAAGTAAGTATTCTTTGTAAGGTTAAAGTAAAGAACCATAATGTGGGCAAAGAAGCGGTATACCAATTGGTTTCGGAAAAAGAGGCTAATTTAAAAGAGAATAAAATTTCTGTTAAATCGGCCATTGGAATGGGATTACTTGGTAGAAAAGTTGGAGAAATTTGCGAAATTCAAGTGCCAGCGGGTATCGTAAAACTTGAAATCCTTCACATCGGTTTGTGATAAATTCCCCGCTAACCTACTTTAGGTACGGATGCATAGTATATGATAAGGTTAAGTTAAGAAGATTATGTCTACAATTTTTTCAAAAATAATTTCCGGGGAAATTCCCTGTCATAAAATTTATGAAGACGAGGCGCATATCGCATTCTTAGATATTCAACCATTGGTTATGGGACATATTTTGTGTGTGCCAAAAAGGGAAATAGATTACATTTTTGACATGGAACCGGAGGCATTTGCAGAACTTTGGAAGTTTACTTTGCCCGTTGCCAATGCGCTAAAAAAGGCGGTTCCTTGTGTTAAAATTGGCACGGCAGTTATTGGTTTAGAAGTGCCACATGTACATATACATTTGGTACCAATGCAAACTGTTGGTGATTTGAATTTTACTCAAGCAAAATTGAATCCGAGTAATTCAGAACTTGATCAAATGGCGGCATATATACGCTCTTTTTTGTCATAAGAATATATTCTTGTCATGAAATTTAGTGATGTAATTGGTCATGACCTTAAGAAAAAAGCCTTTATACAAAGTGTATCGAACGGGAGAGTTCCGCATGCGCAATTATTTATTGGACCTTCTGGATGGGGTACTCTACCCCTTGCATTGGCCTATGCCCAGTTTGTAAGTTGCTTGGATAGAACCCCCACGGATAGTTGTGGCGTATGTTCATCTTGCAGAAAATACGAAAATTACACCCATCCAGATTTGCATTTTTCGTTCCCTTTTCCAAAAGATAAGGGCGAAAAGTGTTCGGAAATTATGTCTAAATGGCGTGAATCACTTATAAAATCTCCCTACCAGAATTTGATTGATTGGATGACCTTCCTGGGTTCCGAAAAGAAGCAGGCAAACATCCCCACCGCAGAAATACGGGATATCCTTAAGACTTTATCACTTAAACCTTATGAATCAGAATTTAAAGTTCTCATAATTTGGTTGCCGGAGTTCTTAGGGAAAGAAGGGAATATTTTACTAAAAGCGATTGAAGAACCCGCCCATAATACCTTATTTTTATTGGTAACGGAAAACACCGAGAAGATTTTAGGTACGATTATTTCACGCACACAGCCTGTAAGAATTGCTCCAATTGCTGCTGAAGATATTAAAAAATACCTTTTGAGGTCACCGGATATTGATGCAGATAAAGCTCACCGTGTTGCCCAGATTTCTCAAGGTGACTTGCGAAATGCAATGTTAATCTTGCAAGACTCTGAAAGTCCGTATTATGAAATTTTTAGACATTGGATGGGAATTTGTGCGACCCGGAAAATGGCTTCTGTTATTCCTTGGGCAGATTCTGTAGGCAGTATGAGTAAAGAGAACCTAAAGGCCTTTTTCTTGTACGCATTGGAAATTTTTAGAGGGATTTTGGTAATGCCCTATGCAAACACTCTTAACACTTGGGGCGGAAAAGAGGCAGAATTTATTGCCAAATTTATAAACCTGGAATTACCAACGCAACAAATTCAAAATATGGTTGATAGTATGGAGTCTGCCTTGTTTCAAATCGAACGAAATGCACGAGTGCCTCTCATATTAACAGATTTGAGTTATATCATGGCTAGAAATCTTAAAAAATCATAAGTCTTGAGACAACCCTTGATAGGGTTGTTGCATCTGATTGAGAATTAGTGTGAGACTTCGCGTTATACATGGCAAAAGAGACATCTTCCTTCGAAAAGCAATTGGTTTTAAACTATTTGCAGGGTGAAAAAGGCGCCGACTTAGCTCTATATAATGCATATTCCGGAATATTATTCGCCATTTGTTTGCGTTATGCCTCAAATGAGGATGCCGCTAAAGATATGTTTCAGGATGCTTTTGTTCGCATATTTCAAAAATTACCGGATTTTCGTTTTGAAGGCTCCTTAGAAGGTTGGTTGAAGAGAATTTGCGTAAACCAATGTTTAGATGCTTTGCGCAAATCAAACAGTTTTAAAGAAGATCCTATTGAGGTTATTTCTGAAAACCATTTAGAGGTTTCGGAAACCATCAGTGGAATTTTGGAAATGAAGCAACTATTAGGGCTTTTGAATCGTCTACCGCTTGGTTATCGCACAGTTTTTAATATGTACGTAATTGAAGGCTATTCCCATGCCGAAATTGCTAAGGTATTAAATATCAGTGAAAATACGAGTAAAACACAATTGTTTAAAGCACGCAGACAACTGCAAATTTGGTTGAATAATGAGTAAAGAAAATCCGCAAATCGACACGATTTTCAAACAAGCGTTTGAAAATGCACAGGTGCCCCCGCCGGTATCGGCTTTTGCTGCTATTCAATCTCATACATTAGTAGGTGGTACTAAAACCACTTTAGCCTCTTGGACAGGGCTTAAATTAATTGGAGTAGCCTTTGCTACCGTAATAATTGCCGTTACAGGAGTGATTGTTTATCAAAATACTCAGGAAAATCAAATAGATTCTAATGATTCTGGAGTTACAACGTCTATGAATTTGATAGATACCGTTCAAAGGGTAAACCAAGGCAATAACAATGGGGTATCAATCCAATCAAAATCGGAATTTTCTGAAAAAAATACACGGAAACCGGAGCATCTTCAACAACAACATTCAAGCAATAATCCGTCGATTTTAAGTGAGTCTAATCTAAGCAACATGGGTGCGAATCAAAAAGTGGTTGGTTCTGCTTTAGAAAAATCGGATAAAAGAGGTTTATCTGGGATGCAAACTACTGGGGTTTCACAAATGCAAACCATAGCAAACAAAGAAAACCTGGGTAAGGAGAAATTTCATCAGAGCGTTCCCAATGCCTCCAATTGGCTCAATGGAGAATCTACAAGTAAAACTTCCCCCGAAACAGCGCAACGCAAGGGCTTGAATGCCGTGAAAAATAATCCGTGTAAAAACCGATTTAAAGTGGAGTTGGATCCGGATGTTATCGGTCCTCAAGAATGGGCTTTTAAATTATCTGGCGATATGGCGAAGTACGAATGGGGAACGGGTGATTTGAAATTAGGAGCATCTTTGGGTCAAACTTGGGATTGGAAAGGTCCTGCCTATGTCAAAAAATCGCAAGAACTCCAATTTTGGTTTAGGTCACATTTTATCGATGGATGCAGAGATACGCAATGGTTACAACGTTGGGTAAGTCCGCAATTTCAAGGTTTTGAAGAATTGATTCCAACCGTATTTACGCCCAATAATGACGGATATAACGATTCATTTTACGTGCAAATGGGGGAACCATTCGAATATCATGTAATCATTCGAGATGCAAGAGGAAAGCCGGTATTTGAATCGGAAAATTTCCGAGAAAAATGGTCGGGTAAAGTTGGAACTCAGCGATGTGAATCAGGCGTATATCGGGTCTGGCTGCAGCGGCGATACTGGGGAGATAAAGAAGCAGAAGTGAAAACCTTTAATTTAGAATTACGATAATTAAAAAGATAAAAATGGAAACACAATACACAAACAGAGGGGCTGTAATGCGCGCCGAGACCTACCGGGTCTTTGCGATGTGGGACAAATCTCGTATTTTTGAACGATTTCAATTGAAAAACAACAAACTTATGAAAGGAATTTCCTTAATTTTAAAGAGTTGGACCTTGCTACTTGCGACCTTTTTTCTTGGTCAGTCAGGTTATGCGCAAAGTTGTGCGATTACTTACAGCGGGAGTCCGTGTGTGGGTGCGCCCATTACCTTTACAGGTACAGCAGCAG
>CBFHGY010000055.1:0-14846 GCA_965655465.1 Bacteroidia bacterium
ACGGGGTGTTTATTCTACTGATTTATGCATTATATGTGAGGCAATTTAATATGCCTATTTCCGCTGGACCGGTAATATTAATTTTCTTACTTATCTTACTTTTTGCCATTGTAGTAAGTTTTACAAGGGCTACTTGGTTAAGTCTGATAGTAGCATCAGGGGCTTGGTTACTTACGCGATTTAGAGTGCGATTTTATTGGATTGTTGTATTTTTTTTACTTGCGGGAACCATGGCCTTCGTTAAACAAACCGACATTCAATATGCTTTAGAAGCCAATAAACAGGGTAGTAGTGACGAACTAGAGGGTCACGTGAAATCGGTGAGTAATATTTCTACAGATCCCAGTAATTTAGAGCGAATTAATCGCTGGAAATGTGCGGCTCGAATGGTTTCTGAGCGCCCGGTATTTGGTTTTGGTCCAGGTACTTATGTATTTCAATATGCGCCCTTTCAAAAAAGCAGTGAACTAACGATAATCAGCACCCATGCTGGCGATTTAGGAGATGCGCATTCAGAATATTTTTCCTCGATGAGTGAAACGGGGTTTATCGGGATGTTCTTTTGGTTAGGTATTGTGTTTGCAACCC
The DNA here is from genome assembly GCA_965655465.1 of Bacteroidia bacterium. Classification (GTDB taxonomy): domain Bacteria; phylum Bacteroidota; class Bacteroidia; order NS11-12g; family UBA955; genus VMCP01. The sequence continues at coordinate 589 of CBFHGY010000055.1, forward strand.
TTTCTACCTCTTTTAAAATAATTTACAGTACGCCTTCTCTGAAAATTAAATTAACCACTTATATGGTTTTTCTCGGTTTGATTGCCTACCACGCACACGCGGTTTTGAATAATTACAGTCAATATGATAAACTTGCAGTGCCATTATGGGCATTTACGGCTATTATTGTGGCCTTAGATTATCGAAACCAACACATTATCCGTGGTCAAAAAGCTGCTCAAACATAATTATTTCCTTATTGGAGCAACTATTTGTGGCTTGTTTGTCCTATTAGCTATTTTAGGATATTCAATAACACTCGATGCAACTCCACAAGCGAATCGGCTAATGCCTGAATGGTCTCAATTGCCGCCAACTAGTCGGAAAACAGCGCTGCGAATGAAGCGAGAAGCCCCGAAAAAATGGGATTTTTGGCTCTGGGGGGATGAAGGTTCTGGTGAATTGTTACGTATTTGGGGGATTCCGCGGTTTTTATTCACGAAAAAACAGATTTACCGCTAAAGATTGCAATTTCCGATTTAGAATCTGAGACCTTAGAGTCCTTAACCTTTCGTTTGGGTACGGATAATTTTGGAAGGGATATTTTAAGTCGATTGATTATTGGGGCACGAATTTCTTTAAGCATTGGCTTTTTGGCGATGTTGCTGAGTTTGAGTATTGGAATCCTTGTGGGTCTTGCCGCGGGTTATTTCGGAGGGAAAGTGGATGCTGTTTTGAGTTGGCTAATTACCGTTTTTTGGTCGATTCCAACCTTACTTTTGGCCTTGGGTTTGAGTGTTTTTATGGGCAAGGGTTATTATCAAGTATTGATAGCAACGGGTTTGTCGACTTGGGTGGAGGTAGCCCGGATTGTTCGCGGACAAACGATGCAATTAAAAAATCAGGAGTTTGTGTTATTCGCAAAAATTACCGGATTTTCAGATATGAGAATTTTATTGAACCATATTTTACCCAATTTAACGGGTACGTTAACCGTGTTGGCAACCACCAATTTTGCATCGGCTATTTTACTGGAAGCGGGTTTGGGATTCTTGGGTTTGGGGGTTACGCCTCCAACGGCCAGTTGGGGTATTATGGTCAAAGAGAATTTAGGATATTTGGTATTAGATCAGGCGTATTTAGCCATAATTCCAGGAGTTGCTATTATGATCCTGGTTATGGCATTTAACTTTATGGCCATGGGAATACGGGAAGTATTGGATTAATAGGATTTCTGTCAAAAGAAAGAGGCCGTTTGAAAAACGGCCTCTTTCTTTTAATTCAGAATACGAATTTGAATATTATCTCAGGATTTGAATTTTAATCCGTTGCGTAAATTCCTTGGTGCGTAATTCTAACAGATACAAACCTTCTTGTGCATTTTGGGGAATTAAGATGGCTTTTGAATTTGCTGACGTTTCTTGTTGTGTAGCAAGAATTCGGCCACTTAAATCGTACCAGGTTGCGGTTTCAAACAGGCGATCAGTATATAAGTTTCCACCTGCATGAACCGGATTGGGATATACATGGAAGTTGATTGCATTCTTTTCAATTGCGTTATGGTTTATGGTTACTTTGCTAGAAACGCTGTCTTGACAACCTGAGAGCGTGCTTGTTACTACCAATTTAACGGTGTAATCCCCTTCATTCTCATAGGTATTCACACCTATATTGTCGGTTGAACTATTTCCATCACCAAAATTCCAGACCAATGTAGTATTATTCGTATTGAGTGGGGTACATGTGAGTTTTTTAGGGAATTCTACCACAAAGGAGAATCCGGCAGCAGGCATATCCAATGCATTAATGGTTATAGCGTTGCGTGAAGATTTACAACCATTTAATTCGGTTTCGTAGTAACGGGTAGTGGTATTGAAAAGCTCTCCTAAATTTAAGATGTTACCTGTTGCAATACTGTTGCTTGCTGTATTATCAAAGAACCAATTTATGTTTCCTTGATTCACGTTAAGTTCAATTCGGGCATTGGCTCCTTTACATACATCGGAGGCACTAACTACTGTGGCAGTAGGTGGAATATTCACAATAATTTCCACAGAGTCAAATTCGGAATTTTCGCATTCCCCTTCTATCGTTTTAAAGAAAGCATAGCTTTTTGCGGTGGTATGTCCTCCGCTGCGAATAAACTTACCATTTGCAAATGGTGATTGGCTGCTTTTATTGGCATACCAATTGATACTTCCCCACGATGCCGATGCTGCGATATCGGCGCTATCGCCAATACAAATTTCAGCACCTACTTTAGCAAACGTTGTTGGAACGGCATTCACCATAACTTTAACGGGTAATCGACCCGAGCCACAGCGACCATCCCAAGTTTCTACATAGAATGTTTGGCTGCCGCGACCGGTAATATTATATACAAAATCTGTACTTTGAGAAATGGGGCTGCCACCGCTGGCTACATCAAACCAACGAACGCTGGCACTGCTGGTAGTGAAGGCTTTAAGCGTAAGGTTTGAATTTGCACCCGTATAACAGACTTGTGTATCGGAAGCACCGGTTGGTTTTGGCGGAGCAAAATCTGCGTTTACAAATGCCGTTACGGCTTTTCTTCCGCTAGGAAGCAAACATCCCTTATTGTTGGCTTCCGCATAATAGGTGGTATCAGCGGTTAACTTGCTGGTAACAAATTCTGTAGCAGTTAACACGGGTGTGCCACCTGTAGCAGTTTGATACCATAGTATATTTCCGGCATCCGTGCTTGCTTTTAATATGGCACTCGCATCGGAACATACCGAATCATTCGTAATATTTAGGGTCGATGGAGTTTGATTTGCCGTAATTAGGGCGGTATATGTGCGTGCAAAACAAGGTCCATTTTTACTTTTTATAAAAAAGGTGTCATTATTTTGAAGGTTGTTCAAAGTATAAGAATTTCCCGTATTGAACGTTGTTGTATCCGTTTCTTTATGATACCACAAGTGGGTAACGTCTTTATTAGGTGTGATGTTCAGTGTTAGATTTTGACCGATACACCCATCGGTAGTTCCATTTATTGCAGCCGTATTGGGCTTGTAATACAAGGTTCTTTCAGACGAATCTAGACAAAAATCGAGGTTTAATGAAAACGGAACTACGAAGGAGTTTAATTTTACGGAAACATTCTTTTTACTACCGGGTTTGAACTTGCCGTGTATTCTTTCTATCTGTTGGATGTTACCATCGTAAGTCCAGGAGTGGCAAAGTGCGTCAAAACCAGCCGATGCGTAATACATATAGTTGTTGTAAAATACGCTTCCTGCTACTGTATTTTGATAATTGTTTTCGAAATTAAAGGAGTCGATTAGTAGGTAACAATCGTCCTTAATAGTGAAATCGGTTCCGAACTTATAGCTTACGAAAGGAAACATGATGAAATGGGCATCAAACGTCACACCACCTACCGACAAGCTTGTGCCACGAAACCAGCGGTTGTTAAGCTGAATAGCGGATAAATTCCGATTTTCGCCATCTGCATTACTCCAAGAATTGGTAACAATTGCAGGTATATTGGTGGTTTCATCGCATTCAACGGTTAATACATATGCAAAATCAATGGTTAAAGGTTTGTTAAATACCGCATCTTTTGCCAATCGAGCAAACGTAAGGCCACTGGTTATCGTATCTATTTTTATAAGTACGGAATCCAAGGCAGCCCCTCTAGGCAAGGAATCCGGACCCGCCTTATAGATTTTGGCATACACATTACGGTACGTGTTTTTCACCATGGTATCCCAAGGCGTATAAGCAAAAAAACGAAATCCTTTAACCGTTATTTCTTGAGGAGTTCCAAAGAATTGACCTATTTGCTGTCCGTTTCCCATGGCAATAAGGGGATAGCCTGTAGATGACAAATTTGTAAATTCCGAGGTGTCGGTACCACAAGTACTTGGATTAATCGCGTTTCGTTTTTGAACGGTTTTAGAAGGAAATTGCAAGTTCGATGGACTTCCGAGGATCCCACCTGGACTGTTTTGAATTTGACCAAACGAGTTGAGAATAAATCCCAAAACGGAAAACAAGAGTACGTATTTTTTCATAGTGAATCTGTATGTAAAATAAGAACATAGGGTACGAATAAACAAGTTCTAATTTATAATGGGACAAAATATTACAAGCGTATTGGGTTAAATGAAGTAATTTTGCAAAGTAAATATTCATACTACTATGAACTCAAACCAAATTTTAAAAGGAAAAAAGGGTATCATTTTTGGTGCTTTAAACGAAGCTTCTATAGCTTGGAAAGTAGCTGAATTATGTGCAGCTGAAGGTGCACAATTTGTATTAACGAATGCTCCCGTTTCGGCAAAAATTGGCCAAACTTCAGAACTTGCCGAAAAGTTAAATGCGCCCTTAATATATGCCGACGTAACTAAAATGGAAGATATGGAACATTTGGTTACCGAAAGTATGAATTTACTAGGAGGCAAACTCGACTTTGTATTGCACAGTGTGGGTATGAGTTTGAATGTGCGCAAAAAGAAAGAATACACCGATATCAATTACGATTTCATGCATACCACCTTGGATATTTCCGCAATGTCGTTTCACCGTTTGATGCAAACCTTGTTTAAGCAAGATGCGGTAAATGAATGGGGAAGTATTTTAGCTTTAAGTTATATTGCAGCACAACGTGTATTCCCCGATTATAATGAAATGGCCGATGCCAAGTCTTTACTTGAAAGTTACGCTCGTAGCTTTGGTTACCATTATGGAAAAGCCAAGCACGTTCGCGTGAACACCATTTCACAAAGTCCTACTAAAACAACAGCGGGCTCTGGAGTAGGTGGCTTTGATGCATTCTATAATTATGCCGATAAAATGAGTCCATTAGGAAATGCTTCTGCTGAAGATTGTGCAAGATATTGCATCAGCCTTTTCAGCGACTATACCCGAATGGTTACTATGCAGAATTTATTCCACGATGGAGGTTTCTCATTTACAGGAATCTCTGCCGACTTGATGTCGCAATATTCAGATTCAGCTTTAGGCAAATAAGCGTTGTTCTTGAATAAAATCTGGTTTTTTAAGAAAAGCAAGATTATTTCAATAATAAGGGTTTAGAAACCCCAAGAGAATTTACTGGAAATTAGGGCGACAAACGCCCTTTTTTCCATTTAAGGGGACTCTCCAACTCATAAAATACCCGATCGTGAATGCGACTGGGTCGGCCTTGCCAAAATTCTATATAGGTGGGATCGATTTCATATCCGCCCCAATATTCTGGGCGTTTAATATTTTCGGGTATTTTAAGCAGTTCGGCAGCAGCTGCAGCCAAATCGAAATCTTCGGTAATTTCACTGCTTTGGGCACTTACCACAGCTCCGGCTTGAGATTCAATGGGTCGAGAGTAAAAGTAGGCATCGCTTTTCTCGGGGGATATAGGGTTGGCTGTACCTAAAATGCGAACTTGACGTTCGAGTTCGGGCCAAAAGAAATTTAATGCTGCTTTTGGTGAAAAATGCAAATCATTTCCTTTCGAACTTTTGTAATTTGTAAAAAATACAAATTTACCTGCCTCAATTCCTTTTAAGAGTACCACTCTGGAATGGGGTTGCCCCTTATCGGAAACCGTACTAAGGGTAAAAGCGGTGGGTTCTAAAGCTTCGCTTTTTATCGCTTCTTGTAACCATTGATTGAAGGCCTCAATTGGGCACTCAGGCATAGAAGAAATGGTGATTTTTCCTTTTTGATAGACCTTGCGTATATCTGCAATGTTATTGTGCATTTTATTTAAAATCCTGGAATTTTACCGCGTTTATTGTTCATCATCTTCATCATTTGTCGCATTTGTTGAAACTGTTGAAGCAGTTTATTCAAATCTTGAATGCTGCGGCCGCTTCCTTTTACAATGCGTTGCTTGCGAGAATTGTTGAGCAGTTCGGGTTTCGCACGTTCTTCAGGGGTCATTGATTGTATAAGGGCTTCAACGCCTTTGAATGCATTGTCGTCGATATCTAAGTCTTTAATTTTACTGCCAACTCCTGGTAACATGCCTAAGAGGTCTTTCATGTTGCCCATTTTCTTGATCTGCTGTAATTGACCTAAGAAGTCTTCGAAATCGAACTTGTTTTTGGCAATTTTTTTAGCAACCCGTTCTGCTTCTTCTTGATCGATGTTCTGTTGTGCCTTTTCTACCAGAGAAACCACGTCGCCCATACCTAATATACGACCTGCCATACGATCGGGGTGGAATACGTCTAAGGCATCCATTTTTTCCCCACGAGAAGCAAATTTTATGGGTTTGTTTACAATAGATTTTATGGATAACGCAGCACCACCTCGAGCATCACCATCGAGTTTGGTAAGCACAACCCCAGTGAAATCGAGTACATCGTTGAAGGCTTTTGCGGTATTGACCGCATCTTGACCGGTCATGGCATCCACTACAAAAAGCGTTTCAACAGGATTTAGGGCTTTTTTCAAAGCGGCAATTTCCTTCATCATTGCATCGTCGATAGCGATACGACCTGCAGTATCGACAATGACTACATTGTAATTTTTTATTTTGGCTTCCCGGATTGCGTTTTCTGCAATTTTAACTGGGTCCTGACTGTCATTTTCGGTATAGTAAGCAACCTCGGTTTGTTCTGCTAACACCCTTAATTGTTCACGGGCAGCGGGTCGGTATACATCTCCGGCTACCACCATGGGTGTGCGGCCTTGCGACTTGAGAAATTTGGAAAGTTTACCGGTGAACGTGGTTTTACCTGAACCTTGAAGTCCCGCAATTAAAATTACAGCTGGAGAGCCTTTAAGTTGTAAATCACTAGTAGCTCCACCGAGTAATTTTACCAATTCATCGTTTACGATTTTGGTTAATTGCTGGCCAGGAGAAACCGATTTGATAACCTCCGCACCTTTTGCTTTTTCGAGAATATCATCGGTGAATGTTTTGGCTACTTTAAAGTTAACGTCGGCAGCAATAAGTGCACGACGAATTTCTTTAACCGTATCGGACACATTAGATTCGGTGATTCGACCTTGACCTTTAAGGTTTTTAAATGCTTTTTCTATCCGGCCTTGAAGCGTATCAAACATAGGTACAAAGATAGGAAATCGAGATTGGACTTAGTCTTTCTTTTCTATGGTTTCGGGGGGAATTTGATTTTAATCCCGGATTGTATTTAAAGAATAGACTATAAACCGATTGATGGATTTGGATACATTGAAAAAAAGGAAGTACCCCATTACCACTTCGAAATGCGATTTCAGAGCAAACGGCGTTCTGCAAATATTCCTAAAAATGGATAATAGTAAAAAAAATGGGCTTGTCTACCAATTGCATATCTATGAATCCCTAGAAATCGAGGTACACGTTGTATATTTGAAAAAAATATTAAATACATGGCATATTTCTTTACATCTGAATCAGTTTCTGAAGGACATCCTGATAAAGTAGCAGATCAAATTTCCGATGCACTCATTGATCATTTTTTAGCGTATGATCCAAGCAGTAAGGTTGCTTGTGAAACCTTAGTAACTACCGGTCAAGTGGTACTTGCAGGTGAAGTAAAATCAGAAGCGTATCTTGACGTTCAAAAGATTGCGCGTGACGTAATTACGCGTATTGGATATACCAAGAGTGAATATATGTTCGAAGCGAATTCGTGTGGTGTTTTAAGTGCTATTCACGAACAAAGTCCGGATATTAACCAAGGTGTAGAACGCACAAATCCTGAAGATCAGGGGGCTGGCGACCAAGGAATGATGTTTGGTTATGCAACCAACGAATCTGATACCTATATGCCCATGCCCTTAATGTTGGCCCATTTGCTTTTACAAGAATTGGCAGAATTACGTCGCGAGGGAAAAGAAATCAATTACCTACGTCCCGATTCTAAGAGTCAGGTTACCATGGAATATTCCGATGATCATAAGCCTTTGCGCATAGATACCATCGTAATTTCTACACAGCATGACGATTTTATTAAGCCAGAAAACGACAGCAAAGAAGCACAGAAAAAAGCAGATGATGCCATTTTAGCTAAAATCGCCAGCGATATTATTTCTATTTTAATTCCTCGAGTTAAAGCAAAATTAGACAGTCGTTTGCATTTCTTGTTTGATACCGAAATTACCTATCACATTAATCCCACAGGTAAATTTGTTATTGGAGGACCTCACGGAGATACGGGTCTAACAGGTCGTAAAATCATTGTAGACACCTATGGCGGTTGGGGAGCTCATGGTGGAGGTGCATTTTCAGGAAAAGATCCTAGTAAGGTAGATCGCAGCGCGGCGTATGCAACCCGACATATTGCAAAAAACATTGTAGCCGCAGGACTTTGTGACCGTGCGTTGGTGCAAGTTTCTTATGCAATTGGTGTTGCTGAGCCTGTTGGTTTGTATGTAGATACCTACGGCACCGCGAAAGTAGGATTGAGCGATGGTGAGATTGCGAAAAAGATTCAAAACATGAGCGAATTTAATTTGCGTCCATACTTTATTGAGCAACGTTTTAACTTAAGGAGCCCTATTTATTTGGAATCGGCGGCTTACGGACACATGGGTAGAACTTGTGAAACAGTGACTAAAGTGTACAATAAAGGTTCTCACAACGAAAAAACGGTAACTGTAAAATTATTCCCATGGGAAGAATTGAATGCCGTTGCCGCTGTGAAGCAAACGTTTGGAATCTAAGGGGAACCCCCTTAATATCGTTATAAATTTAGATTAAAATTAAGAGATAAAACATGTGTGGAATTGTAGCATATATTGGCAGTAAAGAGGCCTATCCCATAGTTGTCAAGGGCTTAAAGCGTTTGGAATACCGCGGTTACGATAGTGCCGGTGTGGCATTGATGAATGGCGATTTACGTATTCACAAAACCAAGGGAAAAGTTTCGGATCTTGAAAAGGCTACCCAGGGTCTCGATGTATCTGGCAATATAGGTATGGGACATACTCGTTGGGCGACCCATGGGGAACCGAATAATGCGAATGCACACCCACATTTGAGTTTGTCTGGAAGAGTGAGCATCATTCACAATGGAATCATTGAGAATTATGCCACTTTGAAAGAGGGGATGGAGCAAAGAGGTCATACGTTTACGAGTGATACTGATACGGAAGTATTGGCACATCTTATTGAAGACGTGATGATCAATACCGGATTGGGCTTGGCAGATGCCGTTCGGGCATCCTTGAAACAAGTTGTAGGAGCCTATGCCATAGTTATTTTAAGTAAAGAACACCCTGAACACCTTATTGCCGCGCGTAAGGGAAGTCCCTTGGTGGTAGGAATTGGTTCGGAGCGTGGAGAGTATTTCTTTGCTTCAGATGCAACGCCCTTAGCGGAGTACACCAAAAAGGTAATTTATTTAAAAGATGGCGAAGTAGCTATCGTTGAAAATAAAGAAATGATTATCAAGAGTATTGATAATGTTGTTCAGGTGCCTTACATACACGAATTAGAAATGAATTTGGAACAACTTGAAAAAGGAGGTTACGATCATTTCATGATGAAGGAAATATACGAACAGCCCCGTTCTATTTACGATAGTTATAGAGGTCGTTTTAACGCCGAAACAGGAACCTTTCACATGCGCAGCTTGGAAGAATATTCTGAGCAACTATCCAAAATCAAAAGACTGATTTTAATTGGTTGTGGCACTAGTTGGCATGCGGGTCTGGTAGCAGAATATCTATTTGAGGATTTTGCACGCCTGCCAGTTGAGGTTGAATATGCTTCTGAATTTAGATATCGCAATCCCGTGTTATTTTCGGATGATTTGGTGATGGCCATTTCTCAGAGTGGAGAAACTGCTGATACTTTAGCTGCTATGGATTTGGCAAAACGCAAAAGCGCTACAGTCTTTGGCGTTTGTAATGTGGTTGGAAGTAGCATTCCTCGTTTGAGTGATGCTGGTGCCTATACCCATGCTGGACCCGAAATTGGTGTTGCCAGTACCAAAGCCTTTACCAGTCAAGTGACGGTTTTAACTCTTCTTGCCTTGGGTATCGCAAAGGCGAAAAACACCATGTCCGCTTCAGAAATTTCAAGAGTTATGCAGGCCTTGGAAGAAATTCCCGAAAAAATAGAGCGTGCATTATTGTTGAATGATGAAATCATTAAGTTGGCAGAATTGTATAAAGATTCTCGTAATTTCTTGTATTTAGGTCGCGGATATAATTTCCCGGTTGCTCTTGAAGGTGCGTTAAAATTGAAAGAGATCAGCTATATCCATGCAGAAGGATACCCAGCGGCCGAAATGAAACACGGTCCTATTGCGTTAATTGATGCGGATATGCCTGTAGTTGTTATTGCTACCAATAGCGAACACTATGAGAAGGTGGCAAGCAATATCCAGGAAGTGAAAGCGCGCAAAGGTAAGGTTATTGCGGTGGTTACAGAGGGAAATAATGGTTTGGATAATATCGTGGATCATGTTATCAGGGTTCCCGAAACCATCGAAGCATTAAGTCCCTTGGTAAATACCATCCCTCTACAGTTATTGAGTTACCACATCGCGGTAATGCGTGGTTGTAATGTAGACCAGCCAAGGAATTTGGCGAAGAGCGTTACGGTGGAGTAATTGAAGGATATTAAATAACATAAATCCCAATGCACCTTGTTGGAGCATTGGGATTTTTTATGAACGCATGTTCTTCTTTCGGTATGTAAATTTTATTAAATATTCCTGCATCGGAACGTTCGCCGATACGGACTAAAAGAAGTTGGGTTTATTCATTACAATGCGCGCTCCGCAGTGTAAATTGAGGTTGTAGGTGGTATTTGTTGGAGACGGTAAAGGGCGTGTAAAGATTTAATGTGGTGTTCGATTTTTATCCTTGTAGGTTTTCACAAACTCCAAGTGTGTATTTACAATAATTGGATCCTTGCCTTTTGTATGGGCTAATTTTAGTACGGACGCAATCTCTTTTTTATTCGTATAGTTTGCGTTCGGATTATTAACTGTTATATCTTCAATTGTTTTTATCAATTGACTTGGTTGGATTAAATAGACTTCATCTGGAAGGTTTTTCATTGCTTTGAACTCGTTATCTCTGTAAAAAATAATAACAGAAAACATGGGGATTTTTGAAAATTGCTTAGAAATTTTCCGAAACTCTTCAATTAATAAAAAAGATAAATATGAAAAACGCCGACTCCATACCTTATTTCAAACTTATAGACTTCCTATCTCATATCAAATAATTCTATATTGGAAATAAGGGGTATTGAACTTTGTCATGGGGTCTGTTATTTATTTCTCCGTTTACATTAAATGGATTTTACTCAATCTACTGAGTAAATTTCGTAAAATATTGATATGTGATGATTTATTTGCGTTTCATGGACCTCAATTAAGCAGCGAAGGCCTCACGTGGCAGGAATTTTTGACGATTAACCCAAGGGATTTATTCTAAGGCGTAACCAAAATTTTAGCCGCATAGGTCTTGTGCGAATCTATTACCTGAATCGCAAACCAACCACTAGGCAGTCCTGCGGGCAGCATAATCGGACGGTTTTCGTTGAAACTACATTCAAAAATGCGCTTTCCTACGGCATCATAAAGTGCAAAATTGCCTTGGTTTATTCCTTTAATATGAAGAGCAGTGCCCGTCTCTATCGGATTCGGATATACCTCTATGGAAGGGCTACTTTCGAAGTTTTGGATGCCCACATGGTTAACACTTACCGGAATGTCTACCGTGTCTTTACAGCCGGTTGTGTTGCTGGTTGCCACTAAACGAATGGTATATTCACCGGCCTTTTCGTATTGGTGTAAAGCGGGTAAACCTGTTTTTGTACTACCGTCTCCCCAGAACCATTCAAGAGTTAAACCCGTTGATGTAATGGGCGTGCAAGATACCCGATGTTGCCAACCAATAGTGTAGGTAAATCCAGTTACGGGACGAGGTTTTACCACTAATGTTAGGCTTTTCCGATCACTTTTACATCCTTGGTTCTCCGTTTCAAACCAGCGAACACGATTGCTTAGTGTCATTCCTAGATTATAAGTATTTCCAGTAAATAAAATATCTTCTGACAATGAATCTATATACCAATTAACGTTTCCTACGGAGGTTTGGGCCCGCATAATGCCTATATCTCGCGCACAAATAGAGGGCGCTTCAACTAATGTTGTTTTAGGAATGGCGTTGAAGGTTACCGCAACACTATCAAAACTTGGTGATATACATGCGTCTTCTGTTGATTTTAAATAATAATATTTAGTGCCTACAAAACCGGCTACTTTTGGAGTTTTACCGATAAAGATAGGTTGAGACTGTGTTTTGTTCTCATACCAATAGAGATCTCCCCAAGGTACACTGGCTAATAGTTCGGCGGTATCGTTTTCACATGCAGTGGCTCCTTGGGCCCCGAAAATTTGGGGATAGTCTTTGATTTGTACGTGCACAGGCGTTCTGCCACTTCCACAAATGCCATTCCAAGATTCTACATAGGCAGATAGATGTCCACGCTGCGTTCCTTTAAAGGTATACGATTCTCCCAATGCAATTGGCTTTCCACCGATAGAATTTAAAAACCAACGCAAACTGTCGTTTTGTGCGTTAGCACCAGCCTTTAGTATGATTTCTTGTTGATTTTTAAGACAAAAGAAAGTATCTGCCGGTACTTTGGGCAATGCCGGGGCAAAGTCATTTCCTACAAATGCTTGAATTTTTTGAGGTCCGGATACATATTGACAGCCGTTATTATCGGCAACAAGATAAAAGGCGGTATCTGATGTTAATTTCTCTGTTTGATAGGTATTTCCGCTGTGAAATGGTTTCCCAATAGATGGGTCTGTATACCAAAAAATGGTTCCTTTGTCGGCCGTGGCACTTAAATTGGCGGTCGCTCCAGCACAAATCGAATCATTTTTTATGGTAAGGCTCTGTGGATAATCGTTTACCGTGAAGTAAATGGGAGCAAAGATGGATTTGCAATTATAATTCACGGCCCTAACGTAAAAAGTATCGTTCTTTTGGGCATTTTTTATCTCATAGGTTTTTCCTTTGAAGAAAGCACCCGTATCGTTGGGGCTATGGTACCAGAGGATTTCTGCATTGGCATCTGTGATAATATCTATTTTTGCATCATCACCGCGACATGCTTTGGGTTCTTCGAGCGTGACGGGTCGCGCAGGATTGAAATAGATTGTTTTCACGGAAGTATCTCGGCAAAATGCACCGGTGTAGGGATACATTGTAGTGATGAGTTCAATACGCAAATTACTCTTGGTTTGCGGTTTATATGCACCATCAATGGCATTGGTATAAAGCCGATAGTCGAAATTCCAACGATGGCAAAACCGTTCAATATTTGAATAGACATATCGGTTGTAATAAATACTTGAAATGATATTTTTAGAACTGTGATTCGGGAAATGCAAGGTATCCAAATTGGTATAACAGTTTTGTTTGATGTCAAAATCAGTGCCTATACTGTACTTTACGAAGGGATACATTTGCATATGACTGTTGAAAGTTGTGCCGGCTATATTTAGATTAAGGCACCGGTACCAAATACCGCTCACGGATCCGACACATAGATTTCGGAATTTGCCATCACCGTTGGCCCAAGAATTGCTTACTACACCCGCTGAAACATCGGTACTATCGCTTTCAACCGTTATGATATATGGGAAGTTAATGGGAATGTCTTTGCCGAAATAGGCGTTGCGGGTAATGCGACTTAAGGGAATATTGGCCCCTTGAACGGTATCAACCGTTAGGGTGTCTGTGGCGATAGGCGCTCCGCTGGGCAGCGAATCGAGTCCGGCTTTATACAATTTGCAAACCAATCGAATTTTTACATCGCGGGCAGGAGTTGGGGTTACGGCCAATGCAAAAAATCTGAAACCCGAAATAGTCATGTCTTGAGGCGCATCGAAGAATTGTCCTAGGGCACTTCCGCGTCTCACAGTTACGGTGTTATAGGCGGTGCTTCCATAACTGGGAAACATACTGGTGTCGCCACCGCATTGGGTGGGATTGGCGCTGTTGCGTTTTGAAACGGCAAAAGGTTCTAGTGGTTGGATGATATCGTTAACAATACGATGTCCGGCATCGGAAAATTGTGCATTTGAATTGCCCAAAATACTCAATAAAGCCCCAAAAAGTAATCGTTTTACCATAAGCAAAATCAAGTACGCGATTATTTGCGAAAAACGCAAATATCAGAGCCTTAGGGATTTGAAAAAATGTTTCTGCGATGACGCAGGCTCCACAAAAGTGGAGTGGTGGTGGGGCTATTGTTTTTCGAGTGTACCGTTTCCGAGGCTTACTGTGGTAGAATCGGCATAAGTAATTTCGGTTCGGGTATT
>CBFHGY010000056.1:0-14364 GCA_965655465.1 Bacteroidia bacterium
TACAAATCGATTGGTAAAGGTATCTGAGTATAAACCAGGTGCCAAATACGTTTTTTTCAAACTAGAATCATAATATGAATTACAAGCCCGAACTGAATTCGTATCTCGTTGGGTTTGATTAATAGTTAGAGCGATATAATAAATAGAATCACAACCTTGAGAAGCGTTAATGGTATCAAAGAAATTTTGCGAATTATACAAAAATCTACCCGAAGGAGTTTTGTAGGAAACGCAACGCGTTATCCGTAGTGAGTCAACAAACGTATCACAAGGAATTCGCGTTTGCAAATCAATTATATACGCGTCTGTTCCCCCTTTGCTATTTAACAGTCTTTGAGCATCGTTTGGATCTGCATCGAAATCGGCGTTAAAAGTTCCCACAAACGAAATCGCATTTTTTGATACGTTTATATCGTTAACTTCATCCATTCCAAGACTGCCAAGTGCCGCATGATCTAATAATTCGCCTGAAGTATTATAAACAGAAACAAAAACATCAGAATTGCCGTAAATTTTAGGTAATTCGGAAATAGCGGTATCCGGATTGATATCCATGGAGTCGTTATACGTCCCAATTAAATAAATATGATCTTCAAAAACATCCAATGCGGTACTTTTGTCTGTTAATTTCCCTCCGAATGATTTACCCCAAATGCTGTTACCTACAGAATCAATTTTAATAAAAAAAACATCTTCGTTGCCCTTTGCCGTCAAGGATATCGAGGCGCTACTCGGATCAAAATCTGCGGTTCCTTTAAAGCTACCTGTCGCAATAATAGCCGTATCGCCAAGAACTGCTAAATCGCTCAAATAATCCGTATTTGTTCCGCCGTATTGCTTGCTCCAAATCCATTTCCCAGCAGGTGAATATTTAGCAATAAATGCATCTTCGGAACCATAAGGAGTTAAATTTTGGGTATTGATACTTCCATCGAAATCAGTAGTATTCCTAAACTGCCCCCCTACATAAACAAAATCTTTGGAGTCTACCGCGATGGCCGTTCCAAAATTATTACTGGTACTATTGATTTTAAATTGCCAATTAAAAGTACCGCTAGAATCCCATTGCACCACAAAGCAATCGCTATTTCTAGCAGTATCAAAATGGGTTTTTGAGGTATCCGGATCAAAATCTACAATGGCCCTAAAATAGCCAGTCATATTAATATTCCCTTTGGAATCGACGACCACTTTATTGGGAACTTCATCATTCAATCCGCTCATCTGTTTCGCCCAAATGAGTTTTCCAGAATTGCTATATTTCACTACGAATGCATCGGTTAATCTAGCCGCCGTAAAGGAAACCACACCGGTATCTCCGTCAAAATCTACCGTACCAGTAAAACCGCCCACTGCAATAAGATCACCCGTAGGAGTAAAACAAAGATCTCGAATAATTGAGGTACCCGTTCCTTGAAAGGTGTGTACCCAATTGAGGATGCGATTATCATTGAAAGTGGCAATATAAGCCTGTTCAGTTTCGGATTCTCTCACTACTTTTTGAGATGTAGGATCCCAATCAATTTTACCAAGCATTGAGCCCGCAATTGCCGTTATACCTTGTGTACTTCGTTTTACCGCCATGGACTTGTCGTCCCCCCCCATGCGATCTTGAACGACAAATGCATTTATCCATTTACCGGTATCTTCATGTAAACGCCATTGGGTAATCGAATTTGTGTTGCTTTGAGTAATTGCATAAATTATACTTGAATCTGAATGTATGTCTGCCTGATCTCTAATAATCCCAGCTACGCAAACCTCTTGTTTCTGGACCAATATTCGATAACCTACATTGAATTTTGCCCCGCTAATTTGTTTTACCCAGCGAAAATACCCATCGCGATCATATGATGCTGCAAACCAGTCGCCGCTGCTGGAAGTAAGAGACTTGGTAGCCGATGAAGGGTCAAAATCTGCGGTACCCGCATAATTTCCCGTTATAAAACAATTGGAAGAATCATCTAAAGCAATATCATTGGCGATATCGGAACTGCTTCCACCTGCTGAAATTGCCCATATTAAATCACCTGTATCGCTATACTTAGCAATAAAAATATCTTTATTTCCCGATGAAGTTAGGGTATATGTATTGGTACTGGGATCCATATCGGTAGAAGTGGTAAAATAACCGGTTATATATATATTAGAATCTTTACCAATTCTTGTCCCATTAAGACGGTCTTCATACTTCCCTCCCGCTTGTTTTGCCCAAATTAATTTGCCCGACGTATCGTAATTAGCCATAAATAAGTCTAAATTACCTGCCGACACCAAATTAAACACACTTGTATCTGGATCAAAATCTACAGTACCGTTAAATCCACCCGTAGCTAATACGGAACCTTTGGGTGTAATGTTCAATCGATTTACCAAACCGGGAAGAGAAGATCCCGACATGGGGAACCCCCAAATAAATGCACCTGAAGTATCCCATTTCATTAAATACGGATCTTGAAAGGATCCGGTAGCATAAATATTATAGGTAGATGCCGAATTGGGGTCGATATCTGCAGTATCGCTAAAAGCCCCTCCTAGAAATAATTGACTGCCGTTTATGGCAAGCGTAAAGATATTGTCTACACTTGGCCCCCCAACCGTCTTTCCCCAAATAAAATCACCTCGTGAATTGTATTTCAAAACCATACCATCCGCATTATTTGAGGTAACACTTTTAAGGCTAAAACTCAAATCCTGTGGATTAGGATTCAATGTCCCTCCAAAAGCGCCAACCACATACACATTATCATGAGCATCAACGGCAAGGTCATATACATAATTTGAACTGCCAGAACTAGGGAGAACCTGTGCCCACAACAGACTGTCTTTATCGGTAAATTTTGCAATAAATACCCATCGAGTACTTGTTGAAGGCGTCGTTAATACCCATTCTTGTGAAGATGGATCAAAATCTACGGAACCACTAACAAATCCAGATAGGTAAATATTCCCGTTGCTATCTTCGCATTGTGCACTCACTTCCTGATTGCCTCCCGGTCCATCACCAAATGAATGCGCATTCTTATAACTTAATTTGATTTGACCCTGAGAAATCCAATTCGATAGTAATAAAAGCAAAAAACCAAAGTACTTCTTGAACATTCTTCAAAGATACTTTTTGTGTTTTAGGGAATTATTAACATCCCCAAAAAACAGAAATACGTTATTAATTTTCGGTTAAAAGAGACACTTTGCCGACGTGGTAAATCCGACCTTCCCATAAAAGACTTTCATAGCGCAAAATATAGCGCTGTTTTTTATATGCAACGGGAACTTCAATGCGTTTGATTTTATAGATTCCCTCGTTTTTATATACCAATCGATTGTTCCAATCCATTTGAATTTTCGCCTCTTTTAACAGGGCTTTCTTAGCCCGTTTTTTGGCTTTTTGAATACTTTTAAAAACCCGCCAACGGTATTGTTGAAATTGACCGTGAACTACCTTTTCGGGTGACAAGGTATCACTCAGTCTCGTCATTTTTAAAAATGCATCTTCAGTAAGTAAACCGTGGTAATTATAGTTTGCTTTCCCAAAAACCCAATGCGACAAACTGTCAAATAATTCCCAATCATAACGGTATCCTAAGTTCGGATTTATGGTATCTATTTGATTGGATTTTTTTAATTTTATGGATTTGTGTGGAAAAATCCCCCCAATACCAGAACTACCCAATGCGTCCCAAGAATACGTTAATTTATCGGTATTGGCAGCGGTTTGTAGCGTCAAAATTGTAGGCTTCCCTGAGTTTTCCTCTGAAATCATGTGCGACCCTAAAGGTATAGGAATCGATAAAATCCCTAAAAAAGCCACCCAAAAAAACATCGATACCCCCCGATAATTCCGAACTTTGAAAATCACCGCACTAAAGTAATCCCTAAATGACCAAATCCCAAAATTCCCCGAATAACTTAATTGCCTCAAAAAGTCCTTACCTCCAACAACATGCGTATAACCCCGTAGAATGGAATCCTTGGTCGGAAGACATTTGGAAACGGGCCCAAGAGAAAAACAAATTGGTTTTGGTGAGTATCGGATACGCAACCTGCCACTGGTGTCATGTAATGGAACGTGAAAGTTTCGAAGATCATGAAACCGCAGAAATCATGAATCTTACCCTTCTCAATATAAAGGTTGATCGGGAAGAACGGCCTGACATTGATATGGTCTATATGGATGCCTGTCAGCTTATGACCGGTAAAGGCGGCTGGCCATTGAATGTTATTTGCTTGCCGGATGGCCGACCTGTTTATGCAGGAACCTATTTTCAGAAGCCACAGTGGCAACAAATAATTCTGCAATTGAGCACACAATATCAAAGCAATCCCGATTCCTTTATTGAATATGCGGAGAAATTCATGGAAGAATTGCAAAAAATGAATCGGCAGCCTGCAGCCGGTGATTTTCAATTTTCGCGAAAAACCATGGTAGAAATATTTGCAGAATATGCAAAAGACATTGACTGGGAAGAAGGAGCCAAGAAACGAGCGCCGAAATTCATGGTACCCATCCAGTTTGAATACGCCCTTGATTATCATTTGTGTACAGGAGATCCAAACGCAAAGGATTACTTGCAATTAAGTTTACTCAAAATGGCCAATGGTGGCATTTTCGATGCCGTGCGCGGGGGCTTTTATCGCTATAGCACCGATGCCTATTGGTTTGCCGCTCATTTTGAAAAAATGCTATACGATAACGCACAAATGCTCTCACTTTATGCGCGTGCATTTGCATGGAGCCAAGCCGATATCTTTAAGGATACGGCCTATCGGACCTGGGAGTTCTGCAACCGAGAGTTGAAAGATCCCTGCGGGGCTTATTATTCCGGGCTGGATGCCGACAGCGATGGTATTGAAGGCCGTTTTTATACCTTTACCCAAGCCGAACTCAAACACCTCTTGAACGAGCAAGAATTTAGATGGTTACAAACTTATTCCAATATACAGGAAGACGGCAATTGGGAGCATGACCTCAATATCATTCACAGTGCCAAATCCCCACTTGAAATTTTGGAAATCCTACAGATTAACGCCCAAGAATTCCATCAACTTAAATCCCAAACATGGAAAAAGCTCTTCGCAGCCCAGGAATCTAGAAACAGACCCAGTTTAGATTATAAGATCATTGCGTCTTGGAACGGCTTAATGCTCAGCGCACTTTCAAACTTACACCTTTATATCGCATCAGAAGATGCACATAATACCGTTGTTTTAAATGATGCTCTTGTGTTGGGAAATTGGATCCGTGAAACCCTTTGGCAAAATGGAATATTATTTCGCATCCATGCCCAAGGCAGCACCTATAACCCGGGCTTCCTAGAAGATTATGCAGCTTGTGCGCTGGGATATTTAGATCTATTCAAAGCCAGCAACGACGAA
This sequence comes from Bacteroidia bacterium, assembly GCA_965655465.1. Classification (GTDB taxonomy): domain Bacteria; phylum Bacteroidota; class Bacteroidia; order NS11-12g; family UBA955; genus VMCP01. The sequence goes on from CBFHGY010000056.1 coordinate 5,377, forward strand.
CAATGGCTGCTTTTTGCTCGAGAACTGGGAAATGCGGCCATCGCGAAATTCTATGATCCCGAGCAACACACCTTTTCATTTACGGATCAAAAATCCCAAGAATTGATTTTGAGAAAATCCGATGCTACCGATGATGTGATCCCAAGCTCCAATTCGATGATGGCACAGGTTCTGGAACAGTTGTTCGTGCACTTTGGCACATTAGAATACCGCGATTTGTATTTAGAATTACTGGCCGGCGTTTCCCAGCAAGTTGAAAAGTTCCCCAGTTGGTATGCGGGTTGGGCACGTTTACACGCCATGCAAACGTGTGGCAACGCCCACATTGGCATTTCGGGAGACCTGCCTATTCCTTCCGCACAAGAACGCGCTCAATGGCCATCTTGGCTCAGCATTGCTCCCATGAATATTGATTCCCATACCATTTGGCTCAAGGCAAACCCCAATACCCCAATTGGATACCATTTTTGTTCGGGCATACAATGTTATGAGCCCATTCAAGAATGGGCTCATGTACAAGAACTTTTAGAAGAACATTATAGTATGGAGTCCCTAAATTAAAGGGACTTCACTTCTGCAACTAATTTGGTGATGCTGTCTTTAGCATCTCCAAACAACATCCCGCATTTAGGATCATAAAATAGGGCATTCTCAATTCCGGCATACCCCGATTTCATGCTTCTCTTTAACACGATAATTTGTTTGGCATTATCCACATCTAAAATAGGCATGCCGAAAATGGGACTGTTGGCATCGGTTTTTGCCGCTGGATTTACCACATCATTTGCACCTACAACCAATACCACATCGGTGGTACTGAATTCCGGATTGATATCTTCCATTTCTATTAATTTATCGTAGGCTACATTACTTTCCGCCAATAAAACGTTCATATGTCCTGGCATACGACCTGCTACCGGATGGATGGCATATTTCACATCCACACCCTCATCTTCGAGCAATAACTCTAATTCATGACAAGCATGTTGCGCCTGTGCAACGGCCAAACCGTAACCCGGAACGATAATTACCTTTTGTGCATATTTCATCATAATCGCCACATCGGTAGCTTGCACTTCACGCACGCTGCCACCAGGACCATCCGATGAGCCTCCGCCGTTCGATCCACTTCCCACCATACCAATTAATACATTTGTAAGCGAACGATTCATGGCTTTGGTCATTACAACCGTTAAAATAGTACCCGCAGAACCGACCAATACACCGCCCATTAGCATAACATTATTGTCGTATAAAAATCCTCCGCAAGCTGCTGCTACGCCCGTAAATGAGTTTAACAGGGAAATTACTACGGGCATATCCGCTCCCCCGATTGGGAACACAAAAAGCAAACCATATACCACTGCAATGAGCATGGTTATGTAAAACCAGAACATAGTATCTGCATTTTGGAATGTAAAATAGGCTCCCACAAAAATCAAAGCCAAAACAATGGCATTGATGTATTGTTGTCCAGCAAAGCGAAAATCTCCTACTTTGCCATTTAGCTTACCCCAAGCCACCATGCTACCGATAAAGGAAATGGTTCCAATAATTAAACCGGCAACTATTGGGATGAACAAGCCTATTCCCGCGCTTACACTCTCTCCGGTATGCTGTAGGTGTGTCCATTCGATAATGGAGATCAACGCCGCTGCAAGTCCACCCATCCCGTTAAACAAGGATACCATTTCTGGCATGGCAGTCATTTGCACGCGTTTGGCCATCAGGGTACCAACCACGGTTCCCAAAACAATGGCAACTAAAATATATCCGAGGTTTCCAATCACATGAAAACCAGATCTATCGAAAAACAGGGTTGCCAAAACGGCAACGGCCATACCAAAAGCAGCAACCAGGTTTCCTTTTCGCGCTGAATCGGCAGTACCCATCATTTTTAGACCTATCACAAAGCCTACAGATCCTATTAAATAGGCGATTTCTTGGATGTAATTCATGGCTTATTTCTTGGGTTTTTTCTTAAACATTTCCAACATACGGTCGGTAACCACAAATCCTCCAATCACGTTCAAGGTTCCTACAAATACGCCTACGAATCCAACCGATATTGAAAAATAATCATCGGGTTCTGCATGACCTAATACAATAATGGCACCAATTACCACCACACCGTGAATGGCATTTGCGCCACTCATGAGAGGGGTATGTAACACACTCGGAACGTGGGAAATGAGCTCAATGCCCACAAAGACCATCAAGATGATCAAATAAAAATAGGTAATATGCTCCCCTATAAATTGTACAATCGAATTCATTTGATATTAGTTATTAAGCTTCAGATTTTAAAATATTTCCTTCATATGCGATCAAACATCCTTTTATAATTTCGTCGTTTAGATCCAGATTTATAGTGCCTTTGGGCCCGATTAATTTTAACAATTCCCAAATATTTCGCGCAAACAAATCGCTGGCATTACCCGAAACGGCTGCGGGCATATTCACCGATCCCACTATTTTCACTCCGTTGTAATGGATAATTTCACCTGCTTTACTTTGGCTACAATTTCCACCTTGTTCAGCAGCCATATCGATGATTACACTTCCGTTTTTCATCAATTTCAATTGCTCATCGTCGATTAAAACCGGGGCTTTTTTTCCGGGGACCAAAGCGGTAGTGATTACCAAATCACTTTTCGCCAGAGAGAGATTCACAGCTTCACGTTGGGCTTTTCTATATTCTTCGGAAGCTTCCTTAGCATAGCCCCCTTCAGAACCTACTTCTACGCCTTTTACTTCAATAAATTTACCGCCTAAACTTTCTACTTGCTCTTTCGTTTCAGGACGCACATCGGTGGCCTCAACTACAGCACCCAATCTTTTAGCCGTTGCAATGGCTTGCAATCCGGCAACTCCCACTCCAAAAATCAGAACTTTTGCAGGGGTAACGGTTCCTGCAGCCGTCATCAAAAGGGGAAAAATCCGATCTAAATGATACGCCCCTTCAATAACCGCGCGATAACCCGCAAGGTTGGCTTGCGAGCTTAAAATATCCATGCTTTGGGCCCTTGATATACGTGGGATGGCATCCAAAGACAGTACGGTTGTCTTTTTTTCATTCAAGGCTTGCACCAAATCAACATTATTTCGGTGGTACATCGAGGATATCCAAATTTTCCCTTGGGGAAGTTCTGCAATCGTTGCCTTATCCGGAACATTCACGTGTACCAATATATCCGCATTCAAGATTTCAGAGCGTGATTCCAGGCTAGCACCTGCGTCAGTATACACAGAATCTGCATAATGCGCTTGCGACCCTGCTTGGGTTTCTACACCCACTGCAAAACCCATTTTTATCAGATTTTGCACAACCAAAGGCGTAATAGATACGCGGGTTTCACCCTCTCGGTGTTCTTTTAAAATTCCAATTTTCACGTTAGTTTTTTGATTTTAAATGCAATGACACGAATATACTTCTTTTGGAGAAACCACAAAGTGATATAAATTACAACTTCACAAAATGTGCGGAACTCCCCATAAATTCGAACGTATACACCCCTTGAGGCAATTCTGAAGTGTTATAATAAATCAACTCATCGTTAATCCAAACCTGTGGAATTGAAAAACGCATTCCCGTTGGATTCACAACCTCAAGGTTTTGGGGATAATGAACAGCCACAAGAGTAGGACACGTAAAGTGAAGGTTCAACCTGCCTGAAGTCGGATTGGGAAAAACGGTGATGCAAGACCCCTCATATCTTTCCATTTTATGCATAAAAGCCGATTGGTTGTTTTCACTTCCTATTAAACTATCTTTATAAAAAACTTCCGTCGGGGTAAACATTCCATTGGGGTTTTGAACGCCTCTAATTTCCATAACAGGAACAATTTCATCTAAGCTTAACCATTTATAGATGACCTGTGGCCTTGGAATTGGAGTGCTGACAAAAGGGGTAACCAATGAATCCACCTGATCCATAATCGTTTTCACCCTTAATACTTGGTTATACGTTTTAAAGGGTGTTTTGATAGACCCATATGCATCCACAATATTGGTTCGGGTTCCTTTTTGGAGATACGTAATAAATTGTTGACCAGGGATTTCAAACTTAAATCGGAAGGTACTTACGTCGCTGTCGTTATATTCTAAAGGAAATTGATACACCTCATCGTCATCGGTATACTTGGCTGCTAAGGGAATCCCTGCGCTGGTATAACCGATCCCCTCTGCTTTGTAAACCTTGTTTGTTTTGGTGTAAAAATTATAGATATTGGTAAAACTTATGGGTCCCGCCCCCAAAGAATCCATAAACTTCTCTCCTATCTGATTGAAGAAATAGAATGCATAATACGTGCGCGCAGAGGATTGAAACTCACGCAAAACACTGGTTTGCGGGATAATTTGCGAAAAATCCCAATTTTGATTGGGGCCAGACTTTTGCCAGGATCCAGGCAAAGAGGTAATATCGGCCGTTGAGAGTCTTGCCGTATCGTCAGCACTGGGCATGTTTTTACTTTGAATACTTATTTGGGAAAAAATTGCATTTACCGCAAAAAACAACACTAAGAAAATCTGCACTTTACGCATATAAACAAATATATTAAAAAATTGTGAGGCTTCATTTCAGATTGCGTTAAAAAATCACGAATTTTGCAGTTCTATGGAAATAAGATGGAAAGCAAAGCCCCTACCCAATTCCCAGATAGTAGCAAAGCTTTCCGCTGAGATTAACGTTTCCGAAGCCATTGCCACTATTCTTGTTCAACGCGGTATCGATACCTTTGAAAAGGCAAAAGCCTATTTCAGACCTCAATTGAGTGATTTGCACGATCCTTTTCTTTTAAAGGACATGGATCTTGCCTATAACCGAATAAAAAGAGCGGTATACCAAGGGGAAAAAATGATGGTATATGGCGATTATGATGTAGACGGTACCACGGCGGTAAGTATTGTATATTCCTACTTTGTTACCCTCAATCCAAATATTGAATATTATATTCCAGATCGTTATAAAGAAGGTTACGGCATCAGTAAAATGGGTATTGATTATGCCCATGATAATGGAATCGGACTTATTATCGCCCTAGATTGTGGAATTCGTTCAAACGAATTGGTAGATTATGCCAATAGTTTAGGAATTGATTTTATTATCTGTGATCACCATTTACCCGGTGAAACCTTACCCAATGCCCATGCAATTTTAAACCCCAAACGGCGCGATTGCAGTTATCCGTATAAAGAACTAAGCGGCGCTGGAATTGGCTTCAAATTAGTACAAGGGTATTCCAAAAAGGAAGGTTTTGCAGAAGATAAAATTTTAGAATATATCGATTTAGTTGCCGTAAGTATTGCTTCTGATATGGTGGATATGCAGGGTGAAAACCGTGTTTTAGCCTATTTCGGATTGAAAAAACTTAATGAAAACCCATCCATAGGCTTGCAAGCCCTTATAGAGGTAGGACCTAAAAAGAAAACCTACAGCATTCAAGATATCATCTTTGGTATCGGGCCGAAAATCAATGCAGCCGGTCGTATTTCCGATGCCACTGCCGCCGTTCGCGTGCTCATCGAAAAAGAATACACCACTGCACGCCAATTAACACGCGTATTAAACGAACGCAATACCGAACGCAAGGAATTGGATAACGATATTACCAAAAATGCCATCGATATGGTTGAAGGCACGCCTGGAATGTTTGAGCGTAAAAGTATTGTTATACGAGGAGAAGCTTGGCATAAAGGGGTAATCGGTATTGTTGCCAGTAGAATGGTCGAGCAATTTTACAAACCCACCATTGTTTTCTCACAAAACGACGGCATGCTTACCGGATCCGCTCGAAGCGTGAAAAATTTCGATATTCATGAAGCCATTACCGAATGTTCCCAATGGGTAGAACAATTTGGAGGCCATAAATATGCAGCGGGTTTGAGCATTAAAGCCGAAAATTTCGATGCCTTCAGTGCCCAATTTGAGTCTGTGGTAATTCGCGACATTCAAGAAGCCTCCCTTTTACCCGAAGTGGAGTACGATTTGGATGTAACCTTAGATCAACTTACCCCCAAATTCCTTTCCCTTATAAATCAAATGTCGCCCTTTGGTCCTGGCAACCCTTTGCCCATTTTCCATTCCAAAGAATTGCGATCGAACAACAGTCCTAGGGTCCTCAAAGATCGCCACTTAAAACTGCAGATTTCGCAGAACCACCGCCATTATTTTGATGGAATTGGATTTGGCTTGTCGGAACATCTTCCAATAGTATCAAACGGTGAAGTATTCGATGCGTGTTATTGCATTGAAGAAAACGATTTCAATGGTCAAGTGAAATTACAGTTGCGATTGAAGGATTTAAAGCCTAATAAATCGCTCCAATAAAGATTGGATCCTTACCCTTTATTATCCAGATTGTTATTTTCTGGGGAAATCCCTATGTACAAAAACCCGTACGTCATAAATCGTGTCACTGGGGTGACTGAGGTGCAGGCGTTCTACATAAGTGCCAAGCGCGCGTAAGGAATCTAATGGCATAGGCGCGTCCCTGCGTGCATGAAAATTATCCCACAAAATAACCGTATTCTTAGGAAACCAATCATAACCCGGACGGGTATCTAAACTCCATAAATATTGAGTTCTGCCCTTTTGAATAAATTCGGGAGCCTCGAAGGGATCTAAATCTAAATGCACGTTCAATTCTGGCAATTGATGCACCAAAACGTAATTTTGATACCCCATTGCATTCACAGAATCTATTGCTTGGAACCATAAATCACGACCTGGGTAACCCGCAATGGGAACCTTCCCTGAAAAAGGAATTGGCATTTCCGCACCTGAAATCCCAATAATGGAGGCAATACTGACGCTGATTACTTTAATTGCCCGGTTTAACAAACGAATGTCGAGCGACATAATCCGATGTAAACTGTATTGAGCCAAAAGTGCCGCAATTGGCGAAATAACTACAAACACCCGAATCAATCCATGGGAACCCATCATACCTGCCCACCAAATAAAACTGTGTGCAAAGAAATATCCGCTAAACAAGGGGATAAATAACCACAGCACAAATTGACTCATTTCATGTGGGGTGCGTTTTTTAACTCGGGAATAGATATAATCTACAATAAAGAAAATCGATAGCACCATCAACACGGTTATCCAAAGCCCTGTAATCGATTTTTGAGCTTCTGCAAAATGTAAAAAGGAACCGGAGCCCGGATCAAATTTACCTTCAGATTCAAATTTAAAATACGGATTATGAGAAATAAAATAATCCCATTCACCCGAAATTAATGCGGCCAAAATGGCAAAAACCACGGTTCCAGAAAATAACAAAGGCAGGTATTTGGCTTTTTTCTTTAGGATAATAAACGGGATCATAACCGCAATTAAAACCAATCCTTCCGTCCGGATTATGGGCAAGAATGAGGCCAAAATCAAAGCAGATGCATAGCGATACGACACCAACAAATACATGACATATATCAATACCAACGCATTAGTTGGCTCTGTGAGTGCCGAGTGAAAATTAGCGAAAACAATGGGCTGAAGTCCAAACAAAACAATCAATAACCACGGATTTCGCATGCCCAATTTCCGTCCTGTTAAATAACTGATCCAAGCCGTTGCCAATGTGGCCGCCATATTCAGTACGTATAGGCTAAAAATACCAAACTGAGCAAAGGGAGATGCTATTATGGTGAAAAAGGGCTTTCCCCATAAGTCTAACATTAAAATAGGATGCTTATAACACCAACGTGCAAATAAATAGTGATTCCAAGAATCCTGACCACCCGCTGGACCCTGTGCGTAAAGAGCCACTGAAACATACAATACCAAAAGCCATAAAAGGGCAAAAAAAGCGGCGCTGCTGTTCTTATGCGCATAAAAAAAACGGGGGAGCATTTGGCGAAAATACAAGAAAAGTCCCAATTACGGGACTTTTCTTGAAAAGGATATAAAAATATTATTTAATAGGTACTGTGTACCATACGCATATCATTAATGCGTTTTTCGGCATGCTTAATAGCGGCAATTTGATTGTTCACCCCTAAATCTGTAGCCATGCGATTTACATCTAAGATGGTATCGTAAATCTTTTCAGTTTGGCTCATTGCGATTTCACGCACATAACCATTGTATTCACTGTATACGTTAATTAAACCGCCTGAATTGATTACAAAATCAGGAGCATATACAATGCCCATCTTTTTCAAAAGATCCCCGTGAACGGTTTCATCTTCCAACTGATTATTGGCAGCACCCGCTACTATTTGACATTTCAAGTTGGGGATGGTTTGATCGTTTAAGATCCCTCCCATCGCACAAGGTGCAAAAATGTCCACATCTAACTTTATTAAGTCGTCTGAAGGCATTGCAATGGCACCAAATTCTTCCGAAGCTTTCTTTAATACGGTTTCACTTAAATCCGAAATATATAATTTAACACCGTCTTTATGCAAAAGTTCGAGCAAATGCCAACCCACTTTTCCGATACCCATAACGGCAACACTTTTACCCTCTAGGCTGTCGCTGCCATAGGCCTGTTTTGCCGATGCTTTGATACCCATATAGGTTCCATAAGCCGTAACAGGAGATGGATCGCCACCGCCACCCATGCTTTCAGGCAAACCCACTACATGTTCGGTTTCCATTTGCACATACTCCATATCGCGTGTGGTAGTACCCACGTCTTCGGCAGTAATGTATTTACCGTTCAAATTTTCAACGAAGCGGCCAAATTTTCGCATTAAAGCTTCACTCTTTTGGGTTTTGGGATCCCCAATGATTACAGCTTTCGCTCCTCCTAAATTCAAGCCAGCCACGGCAGCTTTGTACGTCATGCCGCGAGATAATCGCATAGCATCGCGTATTGCATCTTTTTCGTGTTGGTAAACCCACATTCTCGTTCCACCCAAACCAGGACCTAGAACCGTATTGTGAATGGCAATGATGGCTTTTAAACCAGTAGCATTGTCCTGACAAAATACAATCTGTTCGTGGTCGGTAGACTCAAGGCCTGCAAACAAATCGA
>CBFHGY010000057.1:0-14079 GCA_965655465.1 Bacteroidia bacterium
GTGTGTGGAACTCTTTGTGAATCGCAAGAATTTGGCGCGGTTTTAGAAGCGCTATTTCCGATGGGGAGCATGACAGGGGCGCCCAAAATAGAGGTGATGAAATATATTGAAACACTGGAAAATTTTGAGCGACAACTTTACAGCGGGAGTGTGGGTTATTGGTTGGCGGGCGATTTTGATCTCAATGTAGTTATTCGCAGTTTGGAATATGTAGAAGGTGTTTTACGCTATGCGGTAGGCGGTGCGATTACGATAGACAGTGTTCCTCAAGAAGAATTAGAAGAATGTCTTACCAAGGCCTCGGTAATTCGCGGATTGTTTGCCTAAATTAGGCTTCAAATTTATACCCGACCCCTTTTACCGTTACAATATAACGATCGTCTAACTTCTCTCTAATTTTACGAACATGAACGTCGATAGTGCGATCTACTACTAAAACCTCATTTCCCCAAACGCTTTCTAATATCTCATCTCGGGAGAAAACGCGGCCTGGTTTAGAGGCTAAAAAAGCGAGTAATTCGAATTCTTTACGCGGAAATTGCAAAGAAATTCCTTGGTATTTCACTACAAAGCGTTCGCGGTCAATAACCAAACCATCGAATTCAATTTTGAGCACTTCTTCCTCTTGGCTTCCACCTGAATTGCGACGAAGAATTGCGCGAATACGGCTCAACAATACCCGTGAACGTATGGGTTTAGAGATATAATCATCGGCTCCAGCTTCGAATCCAGCCAATTCGGCAAATTCTTCGCTGCGGGCAGTTAGAAAAATGATAGGGAGTTCTGAAGTTTCAGTATCTTCTTTGAGCAGTCGACAAGCCTCCATTCCATCCATAATGGGCATCATCACATCCATTAAAATCAAGTTTGGCTTTAATTTTCTTGCCTTTTCTACGGCTTGTTGACCGTTAGCGGCAACATGTACTTCATAGCCTTCTTTATTTAAAGTATGACGAATTAATTCTAGGATATCCTGTTCGTCGTCTACAACTAAAATCTTGTTGGCTTTCTTAATCATCGCATTACAAATTAATAGTACTTTATTAATCTTTATGTTAACGACGTGTTAAGAAGCTGTTGTCATTAGATTGCGAATGGGGGAATGTTTAGTTTTTCAATGCGTTGGCAACTGCGGCTTCTAATTCCGGCCCGCGGAGGCTTTTTGCCAGAATTTTCCCCTCTTTATCGATGAGGAAAGTTGCAGGAATAGAATGCACCTGATAAACTTGTGCTGGTTTGCTTTTCCAACCCATTAAATCGCTGCCATGAAACCAAGTAAGGCCGTCGGTTTGTATTGCACCTTTCCAACGGTTGGCGTCGTTATCTAAAGAAACGCCTAATATTTCAAACCCTTGGTCTTTATATTTCTGATACATCTTTACCACGTTGGGGTTCTCGCGACGACAAGGTCCACACCAACTCGCCCAAAAATCGATCAAAACCACTTTCCCTCTCAAAGATTTCAAGGATACGGGTTTTCCATCTGGACCATTTAAATTGATATCTGGGGCAATTCCGCCAATCATAAGAGAGGCTTCATTTGTGAATTTATTTTCAATGTCTTGGGTATACTTAGAACTTGGGTCTGCCGCTTTGGCACAAGTTACGGCATGTTTGAACAAATCGTATCCAGGGCTTTCTAATGCTCCAAAGGCAATCATGAAATAAGGGATAAAGCCTTTTTTCTCATTCATGGCCATGTTCATCATGTAATCGTTACGCTGTTGCATTAAACGCTGGTACCGATTGTTCAAAACGGCCGCTTGAGACATCCCTTCCTGTGTTTGAGGGATTTTTTCTGCTTCTACCTTCAAGGCATTAAATTCTTCGGCGAAAGACCGATTTGCGTCGACGATTTTACGAATTTTTTTACTGTCGTCAAGCTCATTTCCTTCAATGGTATAGTCGACAAACTTTCCTAATAAGCTGATATTGATATCAAGTTTAGATTTGTTATCTAAAGCCATATAAATGCTGCTTTCTGGACCCATTTGTAATTGGGTAAAAATCATGTTTTTAGAATTGCCTTTGATTTCAAAATTTCCCTTTGCGTCAGTCCGTGCACTGTCGATAAATACCAATTGCTGAGGAGTCATTTCCCACAGTACCAGTAAGTGTTGAGGACTGTTTTTGATGCGACCCTTGATGGTAAAACCATCGTCTACTTTTTCTAAGGTAGATGCCGATGGAGTTATCAGATTGCTAAGTTGTTCAGAAAAGGTTTTATGGCTTTTTCCAGCGTTGAGATTGTTACAACCTAGTGATAATAAGGCCAAGCTTCCCACAAATGCAGAACGGACAATTCTTTTGATCATACCTCAAAGATAGGTAAAAATGGACTGAATTTACACGGTCTCCGGTGCGGGTGGCGGAACGAATTCTTGGGGGTGTAATGCATCTTCGACGCGATATTCGCCAATTTTTGTACGACGTAGATTCGTTAGATAGGCACCTGATTCTAAAAACAGTCCAAAATCGCGAGCCAAACTTCGGATATACGTGCCTTTACTGCACGCAATACGTACATGTACCTCTGGCATTTGGATATCCGTGATTTCAAAAGCATAAATGTGCACCTGACGCGATTTGATTTCTGCATCCCCGCCTTTACGTGCGATGTCGTAAGCGCGTTTCCCATCGATTTTTACAGCTGAATACAAGGGAGGTGTTTGGGTAATTTCTCCACAAAATGCTTTTGCCGCTTCGTGGATGCGTTCGGGGGTAATGTGTTCCGTTGGATAATGAGCGTCGATTTCTGTTTCTAAATCGATACTTGGAGTGCTGGCTCCTAATACAATAGTACCCGTGTATTCTTTTTCTTGTGCCTGTATGCTATCGATTTGCTTGGTCATCTTGCCAGTGCACAAAATCAATAAGCCAGTAGCTAAAGGATCCAATGTTCCCGCATGTCCAATTTTTTTCGATTTAAGCCCGTATTTTACCTTTTTTACTGCTTGGAAGGAAGTCCAACCCAAGGGTTTGTCGATCAATAATATTCGCGCCGGTTCGGGGAGGGGTTGCGGGTTTTGAGGCTTGTTCAAAATGGAGGATTTTGTAAAATATGGAATGAAATTTCGGTTGTTCGGTAGGGGCTTATTCGATTATTACGTTGCGACTGTGTAGTAAAGTTTCCCCAGAGAATAATTGTAATTGATACAGTCCGGGTGCCGCATTGCGGGTGTGGATTCGGTACAAATGCGTACCTGCTTCTGCTCGAAGTTCAAAATTACCTAAGGAGCTATTGGGCAATATGCGTCCGCCGTTCATCGCCGTTAATTTGCCGTTTATTGTGGCGGTTTTGTCGGATTTCCATTCGATATCGAAATAGCCTTCGCTAGCGGGTATAGGAAAAATTCGCACATCAGGAGCCGCAGCTTGATTTAGGGGGTCTGTAATGCGCAGACGCGCTACAAAAGGCGACATTTGACGGTTTCGCCCATAAGATCCAACGGCGTAGAATACGCCAGGCTCGTTGTATTTTGCTTGAATTCCCTCGTAATCACCCCAACGTTGTTCGCTTGGATCGATGCCAAAATAGCTGATGAGGGAACTGCCTTGTTTGATTTTAATAAAGTCGGAATACTCGCCATAGCGGTTTTGATAAAATACACCCATACCCGGGGTATCGTTCAAAGAACTGTATACCGCGGTCGTTAGGGTAGAGGGATCTCCGTTTTCCATACTCGCATAGGCCATATCGGGATATCCAAACTCAAGTTCGGGATGGGTATACAATGCTGCTTTTATACTGGGGTTTTGATGGATATTGTATATATGACCGTGCATCAAATGAGCTTGCTCCGTTTCGAAGTTGCGGCTGTTTTGCATGTATTGAATATGATTCCCATTTCGAATACCTGTTAAAACACGGGCGTCATTGGTGCGTAATTTATGCTTTAAAGAAGTGTCAGGTTGCAAAGCACTAGGAGGGAATCCATACAATATTGGACTTCTTAAGGTGGTCATTTCATAGTTTGCGATGCCACTTTTCTGTGTATTGGTAATGCGGTGCATGAAAACGGTGTCGCTGCGTTCTGCAGTTGGGTGCACACTTAAAAAATAATTATCCGTACCATCCGGCATCGGTCCGTTTTGAATGGGACAAATACTCCAAACCGATTTGTCTCCGTATTTGATTCCATTGAAGAAATTTGTGTGCAGCGTATCGCCGTTATAACCATCTTCTTTGCGGATTTGCCAAATAACGGCCTCGCGGAAACCTTCTTCCCAACTCGAACCATTGGCCAACAGGTTTACCGTTAAAAATAAATCTTCCTTCGTTTGTGAAATGATAGGATAATCGCTCCAAACCGTATCGTTTATAGGACGACCCGGGATTTTATAGACATTCCAGGGAGCAGTAGGGTCTCCTGGGCTTGAAAATCCCACCACAATAAAACTGGTTTTATCCGTTACACCATGCATATACAGGCATATAAATCGGTCTGTAAATGGGTCATAAGTTACCCGCGGATCGTAGAACCGCTCTAAAGGAGGAAGGTCATCTACTTTGTTCTGTAATACGGGAAAGTAACGCATGGACCAAGATTGAAGTCGGCCACCGGTATCGTCATATACATAAATTCGAGTGTTGCGCACCGATATAAAGGTGCCGTCGTTTGCTACGGCCACGTCGTTGTCGTTTGGAGTGCCTTCCCCTGATAAATATTGACCGTCGAATGTTCCTTCAATCAAGGGATTGATTTTTTCCGGAGATGTAGGAGGGGCTAGGTATTTTTTTCTTTGGGAAATGCGTTTTTTGCGAATAAGGGACTCTCGTTGCGCGTCGATTTTTTTGCGCAAAGATTCGTCGATACCTTCAGGAAGGGGCATTTCTCGCCCTGGCTCGGAACGATTTTCTGTCCATATATCAGGTACATTTGCGGGATTAAAGGTATTGTTTTTGGGGATGCGCACATCGCGTTGGATGTTTACTTGCGCGTGCAACCCCACGGGGATGAACAGCGATAGCCAAAATATTCTTAAGTTCATACGTAAGTTCAAATTACCAAATATTTACCTCGAATTCCAAGGTTATATTAAATTTCTCTTGGATGTCTTGTTGGATGTCGGAAGCCAATTGTTTGATTTGCGTGCCTTTTCCTCCGCCATAATGTACCAAAACGAGGGCTTGTTTTTCATGCACCCCTACTTCGCCACGACGGAAACCTTTCCACCCAGCTTGCTCAATGAGCCAAGCTGCAGGTATTTTGGCTTCTTTTTCATTTTGGGGGAAGACTTTCAAGCTCGGGTATGCTGCTTGCAAGGAGCTGGCTTGTTCGGCTGGTATTACAGGGTTTTTAAAAAAGGAGCCGGAATTTCCAATTTCGGCCGGATCTGGGAGTTTAGACTGTCGGATTTTAATAACGGCGCGACTTACATCGGCAATAGTGGGGATTTGGGTTCCCAATTGGTCCAAAACAGATTGTATATCTCCGTATTGCGTATGAATTTGCGGTTTTTTTGACAGTTTTAGCGCCACTTCTGTAATGAAATAGCGGTTTTTATATACATTTTTGAATACGGATTCACGATATCCGAATTTACAAGCTTCTTGGTCAAATACCTTGAATGTGCCGGTTTGCAGATCCAAGGCCTGCAATTCGTGGAACACATCTTTGAGTTCCACGCCATAGGCTCCAATATTTTGAATAGGAGCAGCGCCTATGCAACCTGGAATTAGGCTCAGGTTTTCAATACCGCCCCAATTATGTTCAACGGCATACAAAACCGACTCGTGCCATGATTCCCCCGCTCCGAAATAGATGACGATATGTTCTTCGGTTTCCTCAGAAACGCGAATGCCTTTAATTCGGTTTAGTATTACCGGTACATTGAGTTCTTCCGTGAGTAAGAGGTTAGAACCGCCTGAAATAATTTTGGGGTGTTGTCGAAATAGACCATTTTCGTAGAGCTCAATCAGCTCCGAAATTTGGGTTACCGTATGCAATTCATGACAGTTAACGTCGAATCCGAAGGTGTTGAATTTTTTTAGGGAAACAGGTGATTGAGGGGCTTTCACCTTACAAAGAACGGAAAATAATTACACTGTATAGGAAACTCATTTGTTGAGGTCGGTTTTATTGCCAAGTTTATTTGAAATTTAGAATTTCCCTGATTTAATGTTAGAGTAAACCTTATTTAAGAAAAGTATCCAAACATTAAAAATCAGCGTCAAAACGACACTAATGTGGATTACGTGTTGAAAACGCGCTTTTTTTGACTTATTTTGCAGCTTTATTCGCCATTAATCCATGTTGTCGAGCCATAAACACGCATATTTACCTCTCCCACGCTTGCGGTATCTTTTATTTCTTACAGGTATATTTTTCTTTTCGGGTGCAATTTCTGTGCAGGCCCAATTTAATTTGAGTTTGGGAAATAGGGCTCTGGAGAATCCGTTTCGATTTTCAAATGTGCACGCCGAAGAGGTTGTGCAATACGAACAAGAACTGGGGGATAAAATTAAAAAATATATTGACCGCGATAAGTTTTTAGTAATCGTGGAGCTTGAGGAACGGATGTTGCCGATGAGCGAATCTCAGCGCAAGGGTTTTGCGTTGGATACGGGAGTAACCGTTGATCGATTACCGGGTTTGCCCAATTTTGCTCTGGGGAATCAAGCCACAACCGTTTTTATTCCTCCCACCCCTACATATACCTATAAACATAAAATTAATGTCTTATTAGATACGTCTCTCTCCATATCCTCCCAAGGCTTTGTTCGTAAACTTTTGGAAGGTACGGGATTGATTAATGAGAAAATGGGGGATGAATTAACGGTTGAGTTTATGGCTTTTCCAGGAAATAATGATTTTTGGAATCAAATCAGGCCTTCTACTGGAAATCAATCTGCGGATGAATTGTTGAACGACCCCAACCAGCAATTGCTTTCTAAAATGGAAGCCTTGTTAGATAAAAAGATGGGTTCACAGTCCAATAATCCACTTGGGAATATGCCCAATCCCGCAGATGAAACTACAGAAAATTTTCCAGAATCGAAGGGGATAGATTGGTTATTTTGGCTGGTATTGCTGATTCTACTTTTTGTACTCGCGCTTATTGTATACTCCTTATTCCAAAATTCTAAAAGTTCAAAATTGATCTTAGAAGGGGTGAGTGAACAGAATGCGCAAAACATGCAGAATTTGCAAAGAAGTATCGAAAGATTGGGGCAAACGTTGAGCGGAACATCACCCATGGCTGCGCCAAGTGCTTCCATTCCGTCCGTAACAACTCAGCCGCGTCAAGAACCTTCCAATTCAGAGATAAAGGAAGATGTACGGCGTATTTTATTGGAAGATTTAGATTCTGTTGTAGATCATTTAACAGAAACATTAAGCAGCGGTTCCGATGAAGATATTGCTCATGCGGCCATGGCCGTTTCCGCTGCAAATCCTACCATGTTGGGATATTTAAAATCGCTCTTGGGGGAAGAAGATTATTACCGATTTGAGGATGCCGTAACCAATGCCCGTTATGCGGCGGAAAGCGAAAAACAAGAATCATTAAAGTCTTACCGAGATGCGTTTGTGAGGCACCGTACCCAACATCTTCGCAAATTAAAAATGGATAAAGGCAAGGATATTTTTCAATTTTTACAGCAATTGAATAATAACCAGATTTTTCAATTGATAAAAGACGAAAGCGAAGATATGTCAGCCATTTTATTGGCTCAATTGCCCCCTACCCAAACAGTTGCGTTACTGCGCTTTTTTGACATAGCTAAACAAACCATTCTCTTACAACGCATGAGTAACATTTCGAATGTTCCAACTTCAATGTATAAGGATGTCGCCAATAAATTCAGCCGCAAAGCCATTGCAGTTAAAGACATGGGTAATGTGGCGGTAGACGGATTGGCTTCGATTCTGGGAATTCTAGAAACCTTGCCCTTGCAAGAGCAAGATGCCTACATTGCTGATATTGCCAAATATGATTTGGATTTGGCACGCAAAATTAAGGAGCATTTCTTGACCTTCGACGGATTGTTGGAATTGGATTCCACTAAGTTATTGAGGGCAATAGAAGGGATAGAGGGTGCGGATTTGGCGAAAGCACTGACCAATGCAAAACCCGAACTCACAAGCCTGGTTTTGAATAGCAAAACCCAGAGAGAACGCGATATTTTGGAGTCTGAGATGCAATTAAATGCACAATTGAGCACAGATGAAATTGAAGCTTCCCGAAAAGTTCTTATGGCTCAAATCAAAGAAAAATTAAAACGATAAGCATGAAATTCAATAGAAGTTTCACATGGGTTTTAATCCTTCCTTTTTTAATTTTAGGAAGTGTGAAAAATCTGAATGCACAAATAGGAAAGGAAGCGCGCATTGAACATTTAATCAATGCGGTGCTCAATGATATTCCGAATAATTTATACGATTTGCCTGCCGGAGTGCAGCGCGTGGTTCTCTATGAAGTAGAATCTAATATCCCTAAAGTATATTTGCGCAATGAAGATTTGGAGTTGCAATTGACGTCTAAATTAACACAAATGGGCATCAAAGTGGTGTTTTTACCCGAATTTGCGTCAAAAATCAACCTGAAAATCAAAACTACCGATTCAACCATTGTTATCGATAATCGCAAACCCGTTTCACGGATAAAGGCGAATCCTACTGAATTCAATAGGGTGTGTTTGGAAAATAATATTCAGGGATTGTTCCGCACCTATTTGCATTATGATAGTGTGAATGGACCTAAATTATCGATGAGTATTTTACATCCATCCAGCAAGAATTTATTGTGGATGAAGCAAATTGATTTGTCCAAGGAATCCATTGTAAAACAAACCGATTTTTCAGTTGATTTTGGTTTGGGATTCCAAAAAATAAATGAAATTAGAGTAGCAGGCGGGGATTCGGCTTTGGCAACGAATTTAACCGCAGTACCCTATTTTGTAGGGATCAATTATTCACAATATTTAAATACAGCGAGGAGTCACCAATTGGGAATTTCGGGTAAGCTTCGTATTGTAAACCAAACTCCCATAAGTTATAGCGATACGAGTTTGGGTAAATTAACAAGTGCCTATATCCCCTCTGTAGGAATTGCGTATAAAGCCCATTTTTTAAAGAAAAAGACCGTAATTCCGAGTTATTGGATGGGTTTTCAGCTAGGTTTGAATTATTTCAATTACAACCAATCTTTTATAGGATTGGAGCAATTGTTAAGTGTGCATGTTTCTAACAGAATGCAGTTGGGTTTGCGCCTAGAACAAACACTCTCTGAATTTGATTCGTATGCCAACGATTCTCAGTTTGAAGTTAAACTCGATAATATTAATTATGCCGTACAAATTTCGATTCATTTCTAGCCTGAGTCTCGCATTTATTATTTCCATGAGCGCTTGCCGTTCCTTTGATTCGATATCGGAAGAACGAGATCGACTGGAGCGTTCCAAAGCGGTTTATTTACTTGATACGACACAAAAAGACGTACTTGAAATTACGTACGAGCAAGGAGGGGTAGATTTATCTCTTCGCTTGTATTTAGACGAGCATGAATTCGAAATGGAATTTGATAAAGACCCAGGGCAATCTATGAATGTGGCAACTTCATCTGTGTCAAAATCTCAAATACGAACTTCAGACGGACGCATATTGCCCTCTAAACCTGCAGGAAATTTGAAGTCTGACATGTCTAAAGTTATCTATGCATACAACCTTGCACAGACCCGCTTTTATAATAAAGATTATGAAGGCAGTTTGGCTTCCCTAGACAGCTCTTTGGCCATAATGCCAACCAGCGATGCCTATGCATTAAAAGGGTCGATTCTTTTTGTCTTGAAAGAATATGATTTGGCTCAGTACTATTGGTCTGAGGCCAAAAAGTTAAATCCGGAGTTTGTAATTCCGCAAGTGACGCGTAACTAATGAAGTTTTCTATATCAACGGTTATCGTAGTTGTGTTGGCCTTAGGGCTATTATCGGTTGGAATCATGGATGTTGTGGGAATGGTCCATTTTAAAAAAATGTTTCCGATTCTTGCGTTCAGTCGGTATTTCGATATTCCCAGTTTATTTATTGTGATGGGAGGTTTGTTAACCAATACCTCTATTATGTTCTCGCCGCAAGTGGTTGCACAGGCCTTTAAAAGAGTTGGTTTTATTTTTAGTCATTCTCGCTTCACCGAAAAAATGCAGTTTGAAACGATTCAATCCGTATGTTCTTGGGTGAATCCCTACAATCAAAATCGCGTATCCTTTATCAACGAAAATATCGAAAAGCTTAAGGGCACCGCTGCTGGTTATTTCATCGGACTGCTTTCTGCCAATTATACTAAGGATGAATTTGCGGAAATCGCAAATAAATACATCCACCAAAACTATGTCGCCAACAAGAAACTTTCCGACGTTTTTCAAAGTATGGGGAATTCGGGTCCCGCATTTGGGATGTTTGGAACCCTATTCGGATTGGTTTATATGTTGAGTTCAATGGACGATCCTTCTAAAATAGGCCCGGGTTTGGCCTTAGGATTGTTGGTAACCTTGTACGGGGTTTCTTTAACCCATTTATTGTTTTTTCCTCTTGCCAAGAAACTTAAAATTGCCGCTGAGAAAGAGCGTTTGAACGAAGAATTAATGGTAGAAGGGATGTATCTCATGATGGAACGCAAGACTGAAATTTTCATTAAGGATTCTTTAGAATCGCAGCTCGATCGAAATTTTGTTCAAAAGCTTCAGAATAAAAAAGGATAGATGTATAAAAGAGCCCGATACGATACCGATGAGGATGGCCATGATGAAGAGAGCTGGTTATTGACCTATGCCGATACCATCACCAACTTGATGGGCTTTTTTGCATTGCTTTTGGCGCTTTCTGTTATTGATAAAACTAAATTTAAACAATTCACCAATTCCGTAAAAGAACAGCTTACCAACGATGAGGTTTCTAATTCTATGGAGGACCTTAAAAAACAGTTGGATTCGGTTTTTGTTAAACAAACTGCACAAGGAGTATTGGATATCAATATGGATCGAACGGGTATTAAAATGGTGGCTAAAAATGCCTCTTTTTTCAGTTCCGGAGATGCCCTTTTGTTGCCGGAGGGGGAAAAAATCATTGAAACGGTAACTAATAAAATCAAAGAGATTCCCGATAAATTTTCTGTGGATGTAGAAGGTCACACTGATAATGTGCCTATTAAAAACGAACGTTTTCCGAGCAATTGGGAGCTTTCTTCTGCCCGTGCTTCAAACGTGGTGCAGTTTATGATTGCTCAAGGCATAGACCCGTTATCGATAAAAGCTTCGGCCTTTGCCGATACCCGTCCGGAAGTTCCTAATGAAAATCCAGATGGCAAACCCAATCTCAAAAATCAAGCCTCAAATCGACGCATAGTGGTGCGAATCTATTATTAAAAATGAAGAAATATTGGGCCATAGCATTCCACCTGTTGTCGTCATATATGGCCTGGGCGCAGCCTGAAATATTTCATTTTAACAATTCCATAAGCAGCAAAGCGGCAGCCCTGAATCCGGCATTTTTGCCTCGATATGGACTCAATTTTTCATTTGCGACTTCTACCCAATTTACCCCTGGACAAATTCAATTATTTGATGTTTTTAGGTCGGATTTAGACCCCGCCCAAACCTTAAGGGTAATTTTGGCCGATTCTAATAAAGATTTGCGCGATATTAAAATGGATCAGGAGCTCGGACTCTTAGATATTGGCATAAGAAGCCGCCGCTCGTATATTCATATGAGTTCGAAATTTATTGCGCGTGCCGACTTAAATATCGATAAGGATTTATTCGGGTTGGTTTTTTTCGGAAATGGAGATACCCAGTATTTCAAAAAACCGGTGGAGTTGGATTTTAGCGGTACCAAGTTTCAGTTGCATATGGAACATAAAATGAGCTACGGAAGGCAATTCGGTTCCAAATGGTATTTTGGCGCTTCGGCAAAGGTAATTCATGGGCTTGCTCGGGTGCAATTAGACCATGCAAAATTCAACGTGCTCACCGATGAGAACGATTCTTCCATTTACAGTTTGTCGGCAAAAGGCGATATTCATGCCGTTTCTACGGGCTTCCAAGGAAGTATTTTAAAACCCTATGATCCGATGTGGTATCTAAGACGAATTCCCTTTGCCAACTATGGGCTTTCCTACGGGGGTGGTTTTATTTACCGTCCTTTTGATTTCTTAAGGATTTCTTTTTCTACCGAAAATCACGGTACTACCGAGTGGAATTATTTCCGTTCTGAGCATAATGTTTCGGTAAATATTGCCCAGTTTCAAGGTTTGGATACCATTGGTTTGTTGTTTCGACAGGAAAATCGAAGTTTACGGCAGGAGTTGAATGATACTCTAGATTCGTGGTATAGCATTAACGAACGCAGTAAATACATGCGTGAAATTACAACCTTACGGCCACGTTATATTTTTGGAGTTGAATATTTGGGATTCCGACGCCACCGTTTGGGTATGGTGTATGCGCAGGGTTTAGGCACACGCTCGGATATTGATTTGTGGTCTTTCTCGGAACATTTTGATGTAAACAAGTACGTTCAGCTTTACGTGGGATATTCCAGGTTTGTTAAACCCAGGTCGCAAAATATCTGGAACTTGGGTTTTTCAGCACAAGCCTTAGGAATGCAATTGTATGCCCAATTGAATAACGTGGCAGGCATTCTATATCCAGGAAGTACGTCGCATTACTATGGAGGTCAGGTTGGGTTTAATATTAATTTTGTGGAGAACATCGATAGCGATGGCGATGATATTCCGGATCACCGGGATAAGTGTAAAGAAATTTATGGGGTACCCAAGTATAAGGGTTGTCCGGAGTATACGTTCCGCCAACCGCACATTGTAGATCCGAAGACCAAGCGCTTGAAAAAGATGAAGCGGATCGAGGAGCGGTTTGATTGATCGGTTTGAAATTTGCGATTTCTGCAAATCTTTTTCGGTTTTTATTTCCCAAAGCCAAAGAGGAAATACATAATCAAGCCGGCAATTCCCAGTAAAAGATTGACGATTGTGAAGATACCTCTGAATACAGATTCTTCTTTGGTAGTGCGGGTAAGTAACAACACAAAAAAGCCATAAATGAAATACAATGCTCCAGGTAAAAAGTCATACCAGGTAGCATAGAGCGCTAAAGTCCAAAGAGTAAATAGGGTAAGTCCCACTTTATAAGCGGCAATCTTTTTAAACCGGTAGGTATTCCACCGAAGCTGAAATCCAATTCCCAGGAGTCCCAAAAAATAGGAGAGGGCCGATAATCGGTAATAGTGTTTGAATAGCAGCGTCATGGCTAGTAAGCTGAAGCATACAAACGCTACTCGGAATAACCAGCGCCACCATTGAGGTATGGGGGTATAGTTTTCGGGATACTTTTTAAGGTTTTTAGATTCAATTTGAGATTCCGTGTGCTTAGGAGTTGAGGCATTCATTTTCTTGGGGGAATTCTTCTTTTTAGGAACGAATTTCAGAAATACACTGGCCATGATGGCCACCAAGCCGGAAGCCATGTATTTGATGAAATTATAAAAAATACGGTGTGCACTTTTGGTGATATAAGGGTAATCGGTTGTTTTAACCAAGGCAATCGTAATCAGGTCTAAAAGGAAAATAATACCAACTACAATACTCAGTTTGATTAAAACGGTACGGTCGGTATATGGGTCCAAAAACCAAAGTAAAACCAACCATTGAATACCAGCAAAAACATGGCTGTGAAATTGTGAAAAATGAAAAGGGATACCCCAAATTATTTGGGTATTCACATCTAATAATTTCAAATACAAGTATCGGTTAAACAGAAAGTAAGCGGCACTTATGAGGACCACCAACACAAAAAAGAGTAGATTGCGGGCTAGGGGTTTATGCAGGATCGTGGTTGGGTTCTTGAACATAAATGCGGATGTAACGATGCCACAAATAGAAAAGCAGTGCGTAGATGGAGAGTTGGAAAATAAACTTATGGGTAAGCTTGAAGATAGAAGGAATATAGGCAGCTACCATGAATAAAATAACGATGCGTATGATATTGAAAACAACAATGCCGGTGCTACCAACCAAGAGGTATTTCAGTTTCCTTTTGAGGGTTCCATAGGGTATTGTAATTAA
>CBFHGY010000058.1:0-13690 GCA_965655465.1 Bacteroidia bacterium
GAGTGTAGATGGATTGAGCTTAAAAGTCTTGTTATATATCACATCCCCACTATTGTTCCCATTGCCGTTACTTGCATTTAGGGCAGTATAAAACGTAATCTCACCTACATTAGTTGAGGGTGCTTTCCACTGAAAAGTCCATGCAGTTGAGTCTGTTGCAATTCCTGAGGAACCGGTAGCATTATGCTCTATATAATAT
Source organism: Bacteroidia bacterium (assembly GCA_965655465.1). Lineage (GTDB taxonomy): Bacteria > Bacteroidota > Bacteroidia > NS11-12g > UBA955 > VMCP01. The sequence goes on from CBFHGY010000058.1 coordinate 200, forward strand.
CGGGTACTTCCATTTACGGTAGATGAAAATGTTCCAGTTCTTGTAGAAGCGGTAAAAGTTCCGGCTGCTTTTCCTCCAGAAAGTGCGGTCATTTGAAATCCGAAAGTAGATTTTCCAGACTCTGCATAGGTAAGTGTTAGGGTATATGTGGAGTCTGGAATATATCCATTGCCGCTAAAATTTCCGTTTAAACGAATCCGAGCATGTTGGTTTCCAGAACTCACTACCGAACCGCCGGAATGGCATGAGGTACAAGTAGTTTCGTTAGGTGCTCCAGTTTTAGGAGTTGATGCTCCAGATGAGTTTCCATTTATTTGGGAAATTGATATTCCCAAAATTCCTAAAACGAAAATGCCGGCTTTGATGTGTAATGTCTTCATATTCTAAAAATTATAGACGTTCTAAATACGGTTTTGTTCATTCGGATGGTATAAATTGACATTAAATTGAATTTTTTATCCCCAAAGATAGGTTGATTGTCTAACTTTTAGATATCAATGAATTCCAATTTAGTATTTTTGTTGCTTTATGAAGAAATCCTTATTTAGCGTATTGTCGTTATTTTCAGCGATTACTGTTTTTTCGCAAGCGACATTAATTGAAAAGGTTGCCCCCAAACCAGGTTCGCTGGTAATACCTTATTCTAAGTATGTACTAAGCAATGGCTTAACCTTAATTGTGTCAGAAGATCATTCTGATCCTGTAGCACATATCAATGTGACCTATCATGTAGGGTCTGCAAGAGAAACCCCCGGTAAATCTGGATTTGCACATTTCTTTGAACATATGTTATTTCAAGGTTCAAAGCATATTGCCGATGAAGAACATTTTAAAATAATAAAAGAATACGGTGGAGATGTTAATGGAAATACCACCAGAGATAGAACCGTTTACATAGAAACTTTTCCAAGTAATTTTACCGAAACAGCACTTTGGATGGAAGCCGATCGTATGGGCTTCTTTTTGGAAGGTTTCACCCAAAAGAAATTTGAAAATCAGCGTGCTACGGTTAAAAACGAAAAAGATGAAAGATATGATTCCCCATATGGGTTTTTGATGGAAGTTAAAGATCAAGAATTGTATCCTACAGATCATCCTTACAGTTGGTCCACAATCGGTTTTGTTGATGATTTAGATCGTGCTGATAGCAGTGATTTGCATAACTTCTTTTTAAGATGGTACGGTCCTAACAATGCGGCGATTATAGTTTCTGGGGATGTGAATACCGAAGATGTGGTAAAATGGACTCAAAAATATTTTGGAGGAATTCCAGCAGGAAAACCCGTGAAGAAAAAGCGTGTGCGTCCGGTTAAAATAGAAAAAGATGAAGTAAAATCAGTGCCCGATCCCAATGCCTATCTTCCCTTGATGTACATTTCGTATGTTGGAGTTCCTGCTTATCATCAAGATGAAGCAGCATTAGATATGTTAACCTATTTAATGGGTAGTACCCAAAGTTCAGTTTTATACAAGAAGTTTGTAGATACTGAATTGGCGTTGCAAGTTCAAGCCAGTAATAACCCGTTAAGCACCATTAATCACGAATTGGCAGGAGAGATCTCCTTTACTCTCGTTGGATATCCATGGTCTGATATGTATAAAATGCGTGATCAATTGAAAGTGAGCATTGATTCTTTTGAGTTTGTAAACTTTTCCGATGATGATTTGAAGCGGGCAAAAAACAACATCCTTTCTTCATATTCAAATGGGTTTGAATTGGCCTCAACAAAAGCGAATTATTTGAGTAATTTCTGGTATTTAGACCTTAAAAATGATTCTAATCAATCGTATAACTTAACAGATGAAATAGCGAGATATAAAAATGTTACTCGTGAAGACATCATGAGGGTTTATCGTAAGTATATCAAAGGGCAGTACTCTTCTGCAATTAATGTGCAGCCTTATAAGGCGCCAAAGGGAGAAAAGGCCGAAAAATATCAAAGTTTTAATCCAAATGCAAATTATGAAGGTAGTGCAGCAATGGAACTGGAATATAAAGGATTGGAATTGCGTGTAGTTAAAGATAATTTCGATAGAAGCATTCGTCCAGAGCCTTCTGCGCCAAAAACAGTTACGATACCAAATGCATTTGAAGCAAAATTAGCAAATGGAATTAAAGTAATGGGTACACGTTTTGATGAATCTTCGCGTGTTTTGGCTCTTATTTCCTTTGAGGGTGGACGCCTGTTAGAAAATGGAAAAGACATGCCATGGGGAACTTCTGAAATGCGAGCATTGGCATTAGGGAATGGAACCCAAAACAAAACACCTGAACAACTTGAGAATGAAATGGAGCGCTTGGGTTCTTCTATTTCATTTAATGCAGGAAATACGGGTATGTCGATGATAATTAGCTGTGAAAAAGACAAATTAGATCAAACCGTCGCATTGGCAAAAGAAATGATGTTTGAGCCAAGATGGGATGAGAAAGAATTTAAAAAAGGCAAAAAACGAGTTATTGAAAGTGCAAGATCGGGTTTAAATAGCCGCTCTCAGGGACTTTCAAATGTTTGGAATCGATTACGATTTAATGAATCCCCTTTGGGAAAATATGTTGGTGCAGACGATTATGCCAAAATAGATATTTCGGATGTAAAGCGCTATTACGAGCAGAATTTGCATCCAAGTCTGTCTAAAGCCATCGTTGTTGGACCACTTTCGGAGGCAGATTTGACTAAATCTTTGCAATTCTTAGGAAATTGGAATGTAAAAGGGGAGGCGCCTGTAATCGTTAAACCTGAAATGGCTCCAGAATTCAATACTTCGCAAATTTTCGGAGTTGAATATGTAGATGCAGAACAAAGCGATATCAATATAGGTTTCCGCAGTTTGCCTTATGATTACAACGGTGATTTTTATAAGAATAATATCATGAATTTCGTTTTAGGTGGAAACTTTAATAGCCGCTTGAATTTGAAAATTCGCGAAGACAAGGGATGGACATATGGCATTAGAGGTGGATTTAGCTCTAATTACAAGGATTTGCCCGGTTATTACACCGTTTCTGCAGGTGTGAAAGCAGAAGCAACGGATAGTGCAATTAATGAGGTATTGTGGATGTTACGCGATTTTAAAGAAAATGGTTTAACGGACGAAGAATTCGAGTTTACGAAAAAAGCTTTGTTAGCAAGCGAAGCTTTGGATTATGAGAGCATGTCTCAAAAAGCTCGGTACATTTCAAATATCCTTAGCAGAGACTTACCCAAAGATTACGCGGCTCAACAATCTGAGATTTTAAAGAACATCACCAAGGAAGAACTCAATGCATTGGCTAAGAAAAATATAGATTTAGACAAGGTAATTGTTGTAGTTTCTGGAGATATGCTTTTGTTAAAAGATCGGTTGAATAAGTTGGGTTTAGGAGACATTCAACTTTTGGAAAAGGACGGTTCTGGGAAGGTTAAATATTTAAAAACTGGAAAGACCAAACACATTAAAAACTGGAAGTAAATCCAATATGATTCTCAGTAAAAAAGACGGGTTCGCCCGTCTTTTTTTTTGCCCCAAAATTGTCTAAAAAATGTGGGCAATAAAAGTACCTAAATCAAGGTCAAACAAGGCCTTAGTCGTATATTGCGGATATTTGATTTTTACCTATGGAAGAGAATAACGAAATACCCGAAGAAATCAACGAAAGAATTATTCCGATTAACATCGAAGATGAAATGAAAACCGCATATATCGACTATTCGATGTCGGTAATCGTTTCCCGTGCTTTGCCCGACGTGCGCGACGGTTTGAAGCCTGTGCATCGCAGGGTGTTGTATGGAATGGTTGATTTAGGTTTGGCTTCTAATCGCCCTTATAAAAAATCCGCGCGTATCGTCGGTGAAGTTTTAGGAAAGTATCACCCACATGGTGACTCATCCGTATATGATGCAATGGTGCGTTTAGCTCAGCACTGGAGCGTGCGTTATCCTTTTGTAGATGGACAAGGAAACTTCGGTAGTATCGATGGAGATCCTCCAGCGGCTATGCGTTATACGGAAGCCCGTATGCGTAAAATTGCCGAGGAGATGATGACCGATATCGACAAAGAAACGGTGGATTTCCGTCCCAATTTTGACGAAAGTTTACAGGAGCCTACCGTTTTGCCGAGCAAAATTCCAAATTTATTGGTTAATGGTGCTTCTGGTATTGCAGTGGGTATGGCCACGAATATGGCGCCGCATAATTTACGTGAAGTTTGTGCCGCAGTGGTTATGTATATCGATAATCGCGATATAACCGTGGCTGAATTGATGGAAGCGGTTAAAGGTCCTGATTTTCCTACGGGAGGTATCATTTATGGAGTAGAGGGGATCAAAGATGCCTTTGAAACAGGTCGTGGCCGGGTAGTAATGCGTGGAAAAGCGGAAATCGAAGTTACCAAAACAGGGAAGGAGATGATTATCGTAACTGAAGTTCCTTTCCAAGTTTCTCCCCCTCAAATTATCATCAAAGCAGTAGATTTAATCCATGAGAAAATAATAGACGGTATATCGGCGGTACGCGATGAAAGCGGAAGGCAAGGTATGCGTATTGTTTTCGAATTGAAACGAGACGCGATTCCCAATGTTATCCTGAACCAGTTATATAAATTCACGCCTTTACAAAGTTCCTTCTCTGTAAACAATATCGCCTTGGTTAAAGGTAAGCCAGAGATGTTGAATTTGAAAGATATGATTGTACATTTCGTGGATCACCGCCATGAAATTATCGTACGACGTACCCAGTATCTATTAAAAGAGGCGCGTAAACGTATTCATATACTTGAAGGATTGATTATTGCTCTTGATAATTTAGATGCGGTAATTGCCTTAATACGTAAGAGCAGAACTCCTGATGAAGCGCGTGAAGGATTGATTTCACAATTTGGATTGAGCGAAATTCAATCTAAAGCAATTCTTGATATGAGATTGCAGCGACTTACCGGTCTTGAAATTGACAAAATCAGAGAAGAATACAATGCGGTGTTGAAAGAAATTGAACATTATGAGAATATTTTGTCAAATGAAGGATTGAGAATGTCAATCATCAAAGATGAAACCCTCGAAATGGCGGAAAAACATGGTGATGATCGCCGAACCCGTATTGAATACAATGCCGAAGAAATCAATATTGAAGATTTAATTCCCAATGAAGAAGTGGTTATCACTATTTCTCACAAAGGATATATCAAGCGCACGGCCCTTACCGAATACAAAGAACAAAATCGTGGGGGTAGAGGTTTGAGAGGTGTCGCACATCGTGATGAAGATTTTGTAGAGCATCTATTTGTAGCCAGCACACACAATTATTTATTGTTATTCACGGAACAAGGCAGATGTTTTTGGTTGAAAGTTTATGAAATTCCGGAAGGTGCGAAAGCTACCAAAGGAAGGCCAATACAAAACTTGATTAATATCCCTTCTGATGATACCATTAAGGCGTATTTGAATATCCAAAACTTGAAGGATCCTGAGTATTTGGAAAATAACTTCATCGTTATGGTGACAAAAAAGGGTATTATCAAGAAAACCTCAATTGAGGCATATAGCCGCCCACGTACCAACGGTATTAATGCGATAACCGTTCGCGACGGAGATGAATTGTTACAAGCAAGTGTTACCGATGGGAATTCAGACATTGTAATTGCTAAGAAATCTGGTAAAGCCATTCGCTTCCATGAATCAAAAGTGCGACCCATGGGCCGCACCGCTGCAGGTGTTCGCGGCGTAACTCTGGAAAGCGAAGATGATGAGGTTATTGGCATGGTTTGTGCAAGAGATAATGATGAAGAGACCAATATTTTGGTGGTAAGTGAAAAAGGATATGGAAAACGTTCTGATATTGAAGGTTATCGCATAACCGGTAGAGGAGGAAAAGGTGTGAAAACCCTTTCCGTAACTGAGAAAACCGGACATTTGGTGGCAATAATGGGTGTGAATGATAACGATGGATTGATGATTATCAATAGAAGTGGGATGACCATCAGAATGGCTATTGATTCTTTGAGAGTAATGGGTCGCGCAACTCAAGGTGTCCGACTCATAAACATAAAAGGGAATGATGCCATTGCAAGTATTGCTAAAACACCACGTGAAGAGGATGAAGAGGAAGTTGTTGGAGTTGAAGGAGAGGAGTCTGCTGTTGCAGAAACAGGGAATGAGTCAACGGATTCAACAAACACTGATGAAGGTAAATTGAATGCTGAAAACGATGTGGAAGGACCCATCGAGGAATAAACAAACTGTTCAAGTAAATATATATAACATAATGAACTTCTACAATTTAAGAAAACAATCGCTATTTCTATTTGTCAGTGCGCTTATAGGAATGAGTTCTGCACAAAAAAGATCTGTGAACTCAGCAGAGTACGCATTAGAAGGTGGAGGTCCAGAGGATCTTATCATTGCGCATGAAGAAATTGAAAAAGCGAAAGAGCACCCCAAAACAGCGAACTATCCAAGAATGTGGTTAGTTAGAGCGCGGGTTTACCAAAATATTTTTGACAAACGTGGGAATCCAATGTTGTCAAAAATAAAATATCAGTCTGGACTCGAGTCAGCTAAATCCATCATGAACTACTACAATTCAACAGGGAAGAAATCTTCTACGGATGATGATGAGGCGCGCTACGTTTTGGGAAATTGTTTTGCAGCGACTTTCAATGAAACTCAATATTTCAGTGATAAGTTAAACGATGCTACCGGGGACGCTAAAGCAAAATTGAACGATACCATGCTGGTGTATTTTGAGTACTTGATCGATTTATATCAGCGTTTGGATACTTCTATGATAAATGATCTAAAAGGCCAGAAAATAGATCGTCCATACTTCGTAGAGCGTATAGCCTATTATGCATTAAACAATTCAGACCTAACAAAGCGCATGTCTACGTTAGATTATCTAATCACCAATGAAATGCCCATCCCATTCGTTGTTGAGAGTTATTCTCGCACTCTATTGGAAAAAGGCGATACAACTGGCGCTCGCGATATTATTCGTAAAGCTTTGGTGAAATCGGATTACAATAATGATATTTTTAACGTTTTAGTGAATTATTATTTAGCCATTGACAGACAGGATCAATTAATGGATGAGGTAAACAAGCAAATAGCCGAAGTACCCAATTCGAAAAACTATTGGATTCGTGGATATTTGAATGAGCGCGCTGGAGAATATGCAAAAGCTACAGCAGATTATCAAAAGTCACGTGAATTGGATGAATTTAGCTATGATGCCAACTGGAACTTAGGGGTAGCACTAATGAAGTATGAAACCAAAGACATTTTAGAACAAATTTCAAAAACGAGTGATGCGGTTGAAAAAACAAAGTTGGAATCTAAAAAGATAGAAACCTTTAAAACGGCAAAATCGTATTTGGAATTTGCTGCAGAAAATGCCAAATATACCCAGGAAGAGTTGATTAATATTTCAAATGCAATTCGTACCTGTTGTTTGGAAATTGGCGATGAAGCATGTGCAGCTGAGCAACGTGATCGTGTTCGTTCACTAAATGGGGTTGATTTTGGAATTGGAGACAAGTTTACATATCGTATTGTAGGAGACGCTACGAAAATGCAAATCAGTTATCAAAATGCGCGTAATACCAATTCTACTATCTACGATCATAACGGAGACTGGGAAAAAGAATTTGAAAGCATTGATAAAACAGACGTTCTTAGCCTAAGTGTTACCATAAAAGGGGATGGCGAGGCTACAATGTATATCATTATCAACGGAATGCCTATTGAGGAAAAGACCATTTCTGGGAATGGTGCCCGCGGATATATCAAGTTCTAATCTAATAGATGGACTTTGGAAAGGCTGCCCCCAAAATGGGCAGCCTTTTTTTATGAATGGTGGTTGAATTCGCTTACAGATTGGCATTAACCTTCGATGCGGCTGTAATAAAGTATTATTATGGAAACTCAATACCAGGAAATACGGGAACTAATCTATGATTATGTATCAACAGATCATCGGATACTTTCTACGCGATAGCCAATAATTACTGGAGGTAAATCAGCTTTGGTTAAGCAATCGCTGAAGAATATATAGTGATGAAACGAATGTAATGTAATCGATTGTGGATGGATGATAAATCAAGGGCAAGGAGTGAACCACAAGAAAAGCCGGCAATATTTGCCGGCTTTTACATGATTTAAAATACACTATTTAACATAATGTAAATTATAAAACTTTTCAGATCATCTCTGGAGAAGCCATTTGTAGTTTCTCTGTGATCCCGTAGAATCCATTATAATTACATAATATACACCGTCAGAGCCGTCGATTTCTAAATTGCAGAATCCATCTGCAGGAATTAAAACATTATCCTGAATGATGACGCCAACTGAATTAATTACTCTAGCATGTAAATTTGAATGATGCTTTGAAACAATCATTAATGGACCTTTGCTTGGGTTCGGTCCAATTTGGATATCCGCCATTAATTCATCCATTCCAAGACTGTTATAAATAATCGTATTAGAATTGGAACCAATGCAGTTTTTGTTTACCAATCGTGCATGAAATGTTCCATTGTCAATAAGATAATATTTGAATCCAGTTCCTATTTTGAAATTATTCCTATACCATTCTACGGTACCCGTTCCTGTGTAATTACTGAATAAAGTATCCCATACGCGTGTTATGGTTAATGCTGTATTTTGCGCAGAACCAACTACATACTCGTTAGAAATCGCTGTTTTGGGATTCAAACAAGCGTAATCCGCAGTAAAATGCACTTCGTACTTTTCGTTATTAATTAACGGGGCTTTGAGATTTAAGTTGTAATTGCCTTTGTTTGCCAGTATTTCAGTGCCATTTTTAAACCATCGCACTTCCACACCGTTTAGATTTTTTAAGGATTCATCACTCAAAGTGGCATTTAACATAATGTCATCACCCTCGCAATAAGCATCGGTCGATGGCTTCAAACTTACAGAATTGCTATAGGATTTTAATACATTAATGCTTAGCTCCTTACTCGCTTTGGTGCCATTTTCGTCAATCTCCAAGGTGATTTTGTATTTCCCCGATTCCGTAAATTTCACATAAGCGATTTTGTCATTTTTACTCGTGGATTTAATATAGGTAAAACCCGATGGAGCAATATTCCAATTGCGTGTGTCGGAAGTATTGATTGAAGAATCGGTCAATGTTATTTCAGTTCCTTGGCAGATTACGGTATCTTTTAAACTGAAATATGCAATGGGTTCTTTTTGTACCCAAGCATTGCTCGTGAAAAATCCGCGACCGTGTGTTGCTGCCATTATCGTTCCTTTTGATGTGTTATAATCCAACATCATGGTTTTTACTGCGCCCATTCCTTTATGAATAGGTGTCCAAATTGGACTCGCTGCATATATATCCAAACATTGGTACATGCCCAATTCCGTGGCGATTATTGCTTCATTTCTAGAAAATGGATTTAAAAGGATGTCCCAAACAGGCATATTAGGCAAATTCCCATCAATTGCGATCCAATTACTCCCGCCATCTTTTGTGAGGTATACATTATTAACCCCATAATTGGTAATCGTCAATACCAGGGTGTCTTCCGATCCCAATAAATTCTCAATGGAACTTATATTTCCAGCATTAACAGAACCTAAAGCCGTAAAATTGGGTGTACTTGATTCTGGATTATCAGAATACCAAACATTTCCTAAATTAGAACCTATATACAATCGTGCTTTGCCCGTAGATTTTCTCTTAATTATATGAAATGCTGAAGCCAAGTCATTCACACTCGATGCGAAATTTATGGTCTCTAAACTACTCGTATTTCCAGTTATAGAATTCCTATATAAAGTCCCCTTCCCTTTTTGGGTTAGTATATTGTCATTTACGAAGTCCAATCCTGCTGGATTAATAAATGAACCGGTGTTATTGTCCTGTGCCAGATAATACAATTGAAAATTGACATAACTATAAAAGTTATTCTTTACATAAGAAAAAATAACGGCATCGTCTGAATTTGGGTGAATAAAACAATACCCCCCATCGCCTCCGAATAAAATGTTTTTGGGATTAAATCCGGTGTCTTGAGTATAACTGGTTCCATTGTCTTGAGCACCGCCAAGAATGAAGTTTTCATCCAATTGAGAGATGCTCCCTGCATAATACTGAGTTATTACATAACGATTATTGCGCTCAACAAAAGCAGTGCTGCTATTCCATGGGTTATTTCGAATATCTGCTGCGTAAAACACACCGCCATCCGTGCCTACTACCAAACGTTTACCATCATTGCTGTAAATTGCGGCATGCATATCTGCATGCACCACGGAGCAAGAGAGCTGGTCTAATCCTGGATTGTTCGACCACTTTGAAATTTGTCGCCAATTGTCACCGGCATTTTTACTCATGAAAAAATCAACTCCGCCAATAACCAATTCGGATGCATCTTTCGGGTTTACTGCAATAATTAGATCATACCATGCTTGATTTCGAGTAAAATCTGTATCTGGAATGCCATTATCGGCATCCGCAGGTTCTGTAAAAGTAGACCAATTTGAGCCACCGTTAAAACTCCTAACTACGGCATGTGCGACGCCTCCTGATTCTAATACTGCATATAAAGTGTCTTTAGAACTTGGCGCACACGCTAATTCAACTCTTCCTTTAAGTGCACCTGTGTTTTTATATGATTCTGTGAATGTTGTGCCATTGTCCGAATACAATACTCTCCCCCCACCTTGATCATTATTGCTTGAATAATTGTTTTTTCGAGTACCTACCCACAGGCGATTATCAGCACCAATTTCAATGTCTGAAATCACATATCGCTGAGATTGTGAAGTAATGAAAGGGCTCACATTGCTGAAATTGGCACCACCATCGGTGCTTCGCAATAATCCAATGTTCGTACTGTTTCCGTGCCATTGTCCTTGGTAAAATAAAATATCCACAGCTACATAAAGTACGCTTGCTCCTGATTCGCTTCTAACGGCAATATCGTTGATATAATAAAAGTCTTCAGTATTGCTTAATTGAGTCCATGTTTTACCGGCGTCAGTAGATTTAAATATACCAAGACCACGTGAACTAGAAGCAGTAGTTCCAAAGCCCTCCCCCGTTCCAACGTACAGGATATCGCTATTATTGGGATCTTGAGCAATACACGTTACATTTAGGTTGTCCCACAATCCACCAACAAGTTTCCATTCAGAACTGGCACTACTGATGTCGTCATTTACCCAAAGTCCACCCGTAACACCGCCGGCCCAAACCCTCAATTGTTTGCTATCAGCATTATCCCAGCAAAGTGCTCGGGTTCTACCTGCTATGTCATTGGGTCCTCTAGAAATCCAAGGATAAGAATCCGTACCCGGACTCGCTCTAAAAGAAACCTGTTTGGAGTTTAGAGATTTTAAAACCGGTAACAATACTTCTGGCGTAGGTCTACCTTTTTTTGGATCCATAGTCATTAAATATTCCTGATTCCACCATTCCATTGGGGTAATTTCCTTTTGGATTTGGCTAGATTTGCGCATTTTTTGCAAATCTTTTTCAAGGAATCGACTTGCTCTTTTGTACGTTTTCTCGTATGATTTACGCACTATTTTCGCCTTAATGTATTGCTCGAAGTTTTCCGTCTCATTTGATTGAGATTTTAGATTAAAAGGCGTTAATAGGCTTCCTCCGATAAAGAGAATTCCCCAGAAATTAAAAAAATGTTTTTTTGTCATGTGGTTCCTGTTAGTGTACCCAACTTTTGTAATAGTCAGGATCTTCGATATGTAAAGCAGCTTCTGTAATTTGAAGTGGGTAAAATGGGTCAATCATAACCGCGAGTTCCCTTGTTTCCTTAGCGCCAATGCTTTTTTCGACCGTGCCAGGATGTGGTCCATGTGGAATTCCCTTAGGGTGTAGCGTAATCATACCTCGTTCAACGTGTTTTCGACTCATAAAGTCGCCATCTACATAGTATAATATTTCATCGCTGTCTACATTGGAGTGATTATAAGGTGCAGGGATTGATTCTGGGTGGTAGTCGTAAAGTCGAGGTACAAAGCTGCAAATCACAAAATTACGGGCTTCAAATGTTTGGTGAATAGGTGGTGGCATGTGTAAGCGCCCAGTAATTGGCTCGAAATCGTGGATTGAAAAGCCATATGGGTAACTATAGCCGTCCCACCCAATTGCGTCAAAGGGGTGTGAAGCATAGATGTACGGATAGATCAAGTCTTGTTTTTTGATCATAACTTTGAAATCGCCCAATTCGTCATAGGTTTTCAAGTTTTGAGGCATTTTGATGTCCCGTTCGCAATAAGGGGAATGTTCCAATAATTGACCGAAACTATTCTGATATCGTTTTGGTGGGTATATGGGTGTAGGTGATTCTATGGTTAGTATTCTATTGGTTTCATCGTTAAAGTGCATTTGATAAATACAACCTCTTGGAATTACCAGATAGTCGCCGTATTCGAAGGGAATTTCACCATAAATTGTTTTAAGAATCCCCGAACCTTCATGAATAAATAAAACTTCATCGGAGTCAGCATTCTTAAAGAAATAATCGGTCATCGACTTACGTGGAGCACAAACGCCTATTTGTACATCGCTATTTACTAAAAGAGCGACTCTACTCTCAAGGTAATCATCACAAGCAGGTGTTTTGAAAGAAATAAAACTTCTACTTTTCATGTTTTTCGGCTCCGCAATTTTAGGTGATACGTCAATTGGCTCGCCTATTTCCTTGACTAAAGTAGGTGGGTGCGCATGATAAACTAAAGAATATAAGCTGTTAAACCCTTCAGTGGAAATGAGTTCTTCGGAATACAAGGATCCGTCGTTTTTTTTAAATTGGGTGTGTCTTTTGCGGGGGATTTGACCAAGTTTATAATAAAATGCCATAACAATTATTTAGTACGAATATACGAAAAATGATGCTTTTGCTGATTCGTTATCTTTGGGTTAATACGGGTAAAGCAAGGACTTGGTTATTTTAAACACTCTTTTTTGGCATGGATTTTCAACTTCTAATGCAATTGAACTTTGTATTCGTCATAACCGTGGATTCTAAGCTTTGTTAATATTGAAGTTGATATAAAACATATCTAATCCATTGATTTAGTTTTATTTGTTTGTATTTACATAAACAAAGTGTTTAATATTGCGTTAATGCTGTGAATGTGGCCTTAAATTCAATGAATTAACCGAACTTCGCAGGGTGAACGCTAATCACCGATTATATCGCTTATATGCTGCTTATTTAGCCGAAAATCTTCAAGATGCTGCCTTTAGTCATGGTATCAGTTTTAATAAAGACGGACTACTACTCCATTTTACAAAGGAAGAAGTTCGCTATTGTTATGAAGTTAAGTTTGTTGAAGGAGAATTGCTAATTACTACAGCAAATTGGACCGATCCTAAGGCTCGGCTGAAGTCTAATGCAGTGGTTCAATTCAAAGAAATTGAGGGACATAAAGTCACAGATGTGATTTATGGACTTTTCGATCGTGTGTTTGCTTTGATATTTGACGACGGTTCCAGATTGCTTTTTAAATCTTTTGG
>CBFHGY010000058.1:13700-13985 GCA_965655465.1 Bacteroidia bacterium
TAGTAATGTATTATGGTATGAAGTGAATAGTGATTTGCCTGCGCACATCTTTAGATTTAATTTCAAAAAAGACTGGGATTTGAGTTTTCAAAGTATTTCGACAATTTGGATGTCGTCTAGAAATCCAAAATGGAACCTTCCCATTATTAAGGAAGAATTGTATTGGTCAAAAACTTTTCAAGGAATAAAAATACATGAAGTACTTGATATTTTTCCCGAATTCTTTGAATTAGATTTAGGAAATCAAAAAAATGCAATTCATAGATTATCAAACCCTTTGATATA
>CBFHGY010000059.1:0-13953 GCA_965655465.1 Bacteroidia bacterium
CATCCCAACCCCAATAACGCCCCCAAGATTCATTGGCCCAAACACCCCCAAGGTACGTTCCGATACTTAGCATAATAATACCTCCTGTAATGGTAACCTCACTGAGCACCGTTAATTGCTTAATGTTCAGATTTACGCGTTTATAATTGCGCTTATTCGCAAATGCAAAAAGCAATAAATTTAAGAACCCAATTAATCCACCTAGCAACAAAAATCCATATGAACCTGCTTCTAATGAAACGTGAATGGTTAACCAATACGATTTCAACACCGGAACCAAAGGGGTAATTTCCGGATTAAGGAAGCTCAAATGTGCTATGAATAGCATAATCCCCGATAATATAAACGTTGCAGACATAGCCCCATTTGAACGCCTATTAAACCAAAAACCAGCCAATAACGAAGTCCATGCAATGTAAATCATAGACTCATATCCATTGCTCCAAGGTGCACGTTCGGATACATACCATCGGATCATCAATCCCAATGTGTGCAATATAAAAGAAAACAAACCCAATCCTAAAATACCCTTTGAAACCCATTTTTTTACCTCCTTATTCCACAAAACCTCCCAAAAAAGTAATGCTAAAAATAACAATCCCAAAAAGATATTGAACCAAGATAATCGTTGAAAAATCCGAGATTGATTCAGTTTAATTTCCCAATTACGTTGAGAAATACTGGGGATATATGAGCTACCTATTGAAATTTGATATTCAAATAATTCTTGTAAAATAGCGTCGGCTTGACTGTAATCTCCATGGAAAATTCCGGTGTGTAAGGCTTCAATATAACTTGAGAAAAAACGTTCAATACGTGTACTCTTTTGACCGTGATGGGTGTATGCTGCCCAAGCATTGTTGGAATCCCCTTCAATAGGAATCCATTTAAATAGCTCGCCGGCCATAACCAGATTCACGATACTTACCCGTTCATCTAATGCGATTAAGGCCTTGTCAGTTGTACTCTTTTCACCCTCTTTTTTGCGAGAAGCTTTATCTACTTCCTCTGACAATCTATAACGCCCTTTTTCATCAAAAAAGGATGCATAAGATAGGTATTGCGCATCCCCAGCACCAATCAATTGAAGCATGCCAGGATCTTTACCCAATTTAATTATAGGCACCTTAAACCAATCTTCTTTGGCACCAAACATCCCCATAACTACCTGATCCGCTCCATAACCTGAAAATTCTTCAGCGCCATATACTTTGCGCAGAATTTCACGGTTAAAGGTATGCATCGGCTTCATTCGACCCTGAACATCCTGAACTAAAATTTGACTTACTTTTTGAGCATGTTTTTCTGAGGGAACTTGATAATTCGCTTGTAATTCTATTTGCGCATAACCCATAGAATTTGCACAAAACACAAAAATAAATAGTCCTATCTTTTTCGAATTTCGCAAATTAAATAATCGAGTATCTTTAGAAATCAATGTCCAAATCATCCCAATTGTTAGCAATAAATAACCCAAATAAGTTACCCAGGTTCCCCAAAAATCATGATTAACACTTAAATAGGTACCTTTTTCATCGCGATCGTAACTAGATTGAAAAAAACGATACCCCTGATAATCTAAAATATGATTCATAAAAATATGATAATCAAATCGCTCTTGGGACTCAGGATCGTTCACATAAACATGACTCGAAAAAGATGCGGGGCTGTTTGTTCCGGGATATCTTTCCAATTCAAAATCTGTTAGGCCTATCGAGAAAGGCAATGTCCTTTCAATCGAACCATATGCAATTTGAAACTGCAAAGATCCCAAATCGATGATACTTGGAGTGCCTGGGACACCCCGGTTGCCTTTAACCCAAAATTCTTTGTACTGATCAGCTACCCGAAGTCCAAATTTCAGTGCCACAACACTCTGATTACTTAACTTGGGAGATACTGATTTATAGGTAAATCCTGAGGACCGATTAAAGGAGGGAATTACAAATTGCACATTTCCGATACGGTATAATGATCGGAACAACAGGGGTACAAGACCTGTATCAGCAGGAAATGAGTAGGAAGTTTGGGTAGCCATCTGCATGGCTTCCATCGCAAAATCGGACTGAATGTAAAACTGGGAATCTTGATATAAAAAATTAATAAAACCGGATTTCAAAGTGGTGTCGAAATTCATCGGAACACCTGCAATTTCTTTATTTTCTCCAAATTGTATGAAGTCATTTACCCTGCCTTGTTCGCCTGGAAAAACCAATTTAAGCATGAGCTTCCCACTATCTGAATCCATACTCTCCTCAATTGCATTTGGAACTACCTCGAGTAATTTTAAATGGGCGTTCTCATTTTGGATACGGTATTCTTTATCAAATTTATTTGAACCCAAACTGGTTAAAATTATTCGATTATGAACAGCATATTTTTGCCCCTGTTTATCGGTAATTTGGATTCCTATATAAGGTTCTGCACTTAAAAAAGTATTAGATGCACTTCCTTCACGAATAGACATCACGCCTTCATAACCCCAGATACGGGTAATTCCAGAGCCTAGTAAAATAATGATAATTGACATGTGAAACAACCAAACGGCATAATGCTTGCGTTTCCAGAGTTTGAATTTCCGCATACTTTCAAATACCGCGAGTCCAATCAATCCTAATAAAAATTCAAACCAATGTGCCTCGTAAACAATTTTCTTTGCCGAATCGGTGCCGAAATCATTTTCAATAAAAGTTGCAGTGGCAATGGCAATAGCTAACAACAATACATAGAGAAAACCAAACCGTTCTCCGCTAATTGCCTTATAAATTCGAATGAGGCCTTTCATTTTACAGTTTCGGCATTTTCTATAATTAAATCATATCGATATCCTGCACCAAAATCCTTATTGAGTACGAGTTTACCCTTAAGGGTTACCACATGTCCTACGGGAAATGCCTCCAAACTGGTACATACAAAATCAAAATCGTTCTTGCTACCATCTGATAAATGAATCCAATTTCGATCCATGATATTGGGATTTACCTTTGTAACTCTCCCGCTAACTTCCACAATTTTTCCATTATACTTAGCCTTATTATCTACTAATTCCTGTATTCTAATGGAATTTTTCGAAAACGTAATCGGAGCATTATTAGATAACCCATCAGATTGTTTAGGCGCGTGAGCCGAACCCGAGTGAGCATGTACTGGATTCAACGCAGAAATAAGTAAAATTCGATCAAACGTTTTCGACAATTCGGTACTGGTGTAATCCATTTTTTCGATTCCTTCGCTATATTCATAGTCTGCACCAATCGTAAATTCTCCTCCCATGGTAGCTAACCAATATTGCTTTTGATTCTCTTCTACTTTTAAATAAGAATATCGATTTCCTGGAATATGGTCAATAACTCGTACTACATGCCTTGAATTAATAATTCCGTTATTCATAGCACTTTGTGGACGTTCTTCCCCACCAAGCAGCGAAGTTTTAGAAGATTTTACAGGCTCCAATTCAACCGAATTATTGCAGGCCCCAAAAGCGAACAAACTAAATGCGTAAATAAAATTTTTCATGTTAAAAACGTTTGTTTAAGGTAAAATAAATTAATAATTGTTGCTGCTGTTGCTGTAAATCGTATTCAGCAAAAGCTTCAAATTCCATTCTGTTTTTCAGAGGAATACCCGAACTCATTCCGATGTAAGATTGTTGAAAAACCCCGACACTTGAATATCTGCGTGCAAAAACCACATTGCGGTAAAACATTGAGAAGTCCGTTTTTCGAATCGATTGCCTCCACCTAAGAAGTTGTTGTGCATTTTGCCAATGTCCGTAATCGGCGATGCTTATGCGATAGCTAACCGAACTTCCTTTAACAAATAAATTACGTCGGTTGTAGTTCATTCCACCTAAAATCATGTTCGATTGAGTTTGACTTCCTCTGTAAGTGGCATGCAATCCCCAAGTTGAATTCTTACCCGATCGATATTGCAATCGAAATCGCAGGCCTCGCTGTAGTTCTCGATCCATTAAGTTCTCAATAGAGACTTGATCGTAGCTATTCCAAAAAATCCAAGGATATCTCGTGTCATAGGATGCAAAAATTCTCAATTTCGGTGATATTTGATATCGAGAAGAAATAAACACACTTTGCCAGCGATGTTGTCGTATCCCGCGTGTTAAATCACTTTCTAAAACATAAAATACATGTGCTTTATCAAGTGAAAGTGACCCCTGCATTACCATTAATCGACGGTCAATTTTTGCCTGGTAATATTGATCAAACCAGGCCAATCCCAAACTCCATTGTGCGTATTTTGAATACCCTGAATAGTCGGCAGCTGCACCCACTGTTGGTCGATTCAAGTCCATACCGTAAGTCCGTATATTGGGCGCAAATCCCATCGTCGCTGTGACGCCCAAACCCCCGCTTTTATATCGTGCACTCAATGCATCAATAGCTCCAAGACTGCTAAATCCATTTTGAAAACCCCGCCCTAATTGCACATTCAAATTTGAATGTATAGCCGTATTTACATGGGCTTGAAAAATGTATAATCGTCCTAATTGAGGATAATTTTTATCCGAAAACGACGAGGTATATTGTTGGTAATTCCCCATTAAAGAAACCCTTGTAGGAAATTTTAAAGATTGAGTGGTACCCTGTACCGAATATCGACCTAAAATACGCGAAGTGTTTCTATTTTTTTCCGAAACTAGGGTTTGATTATTTCGTATTGATCCGGAAATATTGCCTTTCCAATCCCAAATTTTAGAGGGAATTTCTTTCGTTTTAGTCTTCGTTTTAGCCGTATCGGAAAATTGAATGACCTGATTTTTACCATTACGAGCTTTTTCGATTTCATTCGGATTTAACCCGGTTTTCTCCCAATACCATATCGTATCACCCAATTGTAACTGTGACGTATCCAAACGTAGATTGATTGTAGAAATACTTGATTTTTTAGATACAATCAAAACAGGAATTTCCTCTTTAAATAGTGTATCGCCCAACTCCAAACCTCGCAATTCGGAAAATCGAACGTAAATATGTGTATTGGAAATATAACTGACAGTACCAGTACGTCTGATTTGGGCATTTAATGAAACCGCGCTATAGAACACGGCCATAAATACGACTATTCGGAGCCCTTGGGATGACATTCGAAACATGAAGTGCTTTGATAAACATAACCCCTAACATCATCGTGTTCGTCGGCCAAATCTCGAGGATCGTTATGTTCGTGACAGTCGATACAACTAAATTGAGAGAAGTTACTAGGATTGGTATGACATTCGATACAAGAAGACCAAGCGCCTTTATGATTTCCCGAATATATAGGGAAAAAGTCTCCGTCGTGATCGTCATAACGCGCAGGTTTCCAACCCGGTTGCGTTGAATGGCATTTAGAGCAATCGGTTGGAAAACCCAATTGTCTATGATTCGGATTTAATGCGGCATTGTAATCTTTTTCATGACAGGTAATGCAATCCGAACTGGCATCTGAATACCTATTTGTACCATGGCACTCCACACAACTCACTCCTGAATGTCCCCCTGTTAACGGAAAGAAATAATGAAAAAAGTCTGAATTCCAAACCGTAGAAGTGGGAGAATGACATTCAACACAATCGGTACTATAACCTAAAGTCCGATGATTGGGACTTGGAGTACTTTCATAATCGGCCAAATGACAATCGACGCAATTATTTGGCATTCTCTCCCAAACTAATGAATTGCCACTTTTATGGCAATCGATGCAGGAAACCGAAGTATGAGCTCCTTCCAAAATAAATCCATTTTCCGCATGTACCTCTGAAATATCAGGTACCAACCATGTTTGGGAGTTATGACAGCGTGCGCAATCATTTCCCACACTCATTTGATGCACATCTAAATGGCAGGAATTACATTCTTGACTTAAACCTTTAAAATTAAGGTCTTTATGACATTGCTTACATTCTATTTGCGCATGTTTTCCTTCCAGTTCATAACCCGTTTCTTTTTCATGATTGAAGCCGATATCTAACAAAGAAACATTCCAGCTACCTGAATTATGACATTGCTTACAATCTATTACAAAATCCGTCCCATGCGGATTTGATTGAGCATGCAACTCAAATAGCTTTAACAGCACAATTAGGAAGACAATTAATTTCGATGACAATTTATACATTCAAATGGTTTGATTTTATATGCTATTATTTGATTTGGCTGATACTGCTCCATTGGTTTATGGCAAGCCGTACAACTTATTTCTGCGTGTTTTCCTTCTAAGGGAAATTTGCTCTTTTGATGATCGAAATAGGGTATTTTCCAATCGGACTCGGCACTATGACAACGTGCACAATCATTTTGGCCCAGTTCTTCAAATTGCCCTTTATGAATATCCTCATGGCAACTTATGCAAGCCTTATTATTCGTTTGAAATGCTTGTATAAATCTTCCATTTGAATCCTTTTCCTCCTTAAAATGGCAAGATTTACAACTCGTTTTTTCATGTTCAAATTCCAATTTAAAATTAGTTCTATTATGATCGAATGTAACCTTATTCCAAGTTTCGGTGTTATGACATTGGGTACAGTCAAAATTAGGCATGAATGCCGTATCTAAATACGTTTCATGGATATTTTCATGACAAGAAACACAATTATGTGGCTCAATTTTAAACGTCCATCGTTTATCGTTGTCCGGTTTGTGGCATTCTAAACATGAAACCGCCTCATGGGCATTTTCAAGTGGATAATCAGACTTTTGATGCTCCAACAATCCATAAGAACTCCATGTAAATGCATGTTCCAAATCGTGACATTCTTTGCAATCCGTTACCGTATTATTGCTTTCTAAAAACTCCTTTTCATGGTAATCTTCATGACAATCGGTACATTTTGCGTAAGACAGGTTCTTCGCATATCCCTCTTTATGACATTGCTTACAGTCCACTTCTTTATGCAAACCCTCTAATGGATATCCCGTCTTATTATGATCAAAAAGGTTCCCTATTCGTAGGCTATGCCAAGTAATTCCGTCGTGACAAGAACTGCAATCTTGACCAAATTTATTTTCATGGGGATCCTTATGACAATCGGTACATTTCGAAAAAGGGATTCCCACAAACTCTTGAAATTTCTTTCCTGATTTTTGAGTTACTTTATGACAATCTATACATGAAACTTTTTTATGGGCGCCCTTAAGGGGGAATTTTGATGTATTATGATCAAATTTCGGCGCTGTTTCAAAGGTTTTCATTGTATGACAATCTAAACAGTTCTCTTTTAAAGTTCCTTGGTGATAATCCTCATGACAACTCAAACAAGCCTGTTTCAATCCTAAATACGTTTTGGTATTCTTTTTAAGTTCTTGATCTGAAATATATTCAGATTTATGACATTCTCTACAATCGATATTTTTATGACCACCTTCTAATATATACCCTGTTTTTCGATGATCAAAAGTCTTGGTATTCAGGTTTATAGCATCGAATTTCCTACCGTGATGTTCAGAATGACAAGAGATACAAGACTTTGATTTCGGTTCCTTACTTGCATGAAACCCTTTTTTAAGTTTGATACGTTGATCCAATTTATCGTGACAACTTAAACATTTGGACTGGTCAATTTTGGCCCCAATGCTATGACATTCGGTACAATTTTTCAACCCCTCCAAATGTTTATGCGCATCCGATAATTCTCCTGGTGAAAATTGGGCATTGGCACTTAACATCCAAAAGAATATAAACCATATGGAGAATTTATTTTTCAATGTTGTTTCACGATTTTATTCTTGGCTAATTGCAATTCAACGCCCGCTAATTTTAGAAATTCAATAGGCAGTTCTCCCCCAGCAAAAATATAAATACGGTCAATTTCAGTTAAAATTTCTGTGCGTTCTCCCTGAGAATAATAAACCCTATCCTCTTTTATTTCCGTTAATTCCGACCCAAACAACATATGTAATCGCTTGCCTGTTATTGCTTCGTATATTTTAGTCGCATTCAAGGGTTTGATTCTAGCGAACGCATTTTTTCGATAAGATAGATACACTTCATTTTGATCCATTAATAAGAGAGCCGATTCAATGGCAGAGTCTCCCCCACCAACAACTACTATGCGCTCTCCTTTTATATGTTCTGCTTCTATTAATCGGTAGGCCACTCGTGTAGACAATTCCCCTGGGATATTTAATTTTCTTGGAGTACCTCGTCTGCCAATTGCCAAAATTATATTTTTCCCAAAAACAGGATTTTTTCCGTCAATGAGCAATTCAAAAACACCATCTTTTTGAGTTATTTGAGTTACCCGAGTGTGCTCCTGAATATCCAATTGATAAGTTTCTCGGATTTCATTCCAAAGAGCCAATAGTTCTTCTTTATGGGTATTTAATAGCTTTACCGAACCATATAAGGGCAATTCTACAGGATGCGTCATTACCACCTTGCTTCGAGGATAGGTAAATACGGTACCTCCTAAACTATCTTGTTCCAAAACAGTACTTCGAAGACCCAATTCTTTTGCTTTCATTGCAGCGCCAATTCCTGCCGGTCCCGCTCCAATGATAAGTACATCATAAACCTTTTCAGGATCAGAATCTGCTTGGGTTTGGATTCGCTTTTGTATACTTTTTACCGCTTCAATTCCTTGTTCAATAGAATTTTTTATAAGGCCCATTCCCCCCAACTCCCCTGCAATGAAAATTCCCGGTACATTAGTTTCATAATTCGGTTTTACATGGGGAAGTTCAACGCCTCTTTTTTCTGTTCCAATTCTTAAACTTATGGCATCAACTGGACAAGCTTGAAAACAAGCTCCATGACCAATGCAACTGGTGGTATTAATCAAGGTACCCTTTCCATGCATCAATCCCAACACATCTTTTTCGGGACATGCACTCACACAGGCACCGCTTCCAATACAAACATTCGTATCAATAAATGGATATAATGATAGCGGTTCATAACGACCTAAGGATTTGGCCTCTAATACTTTTTCGTGCGTTATCAGAGATACTTGTTTGGCTTGCATAAGATACCGATAAATCACAAATCCCATAAATAGAAACGTGATTAGGTAAACACCCCACTCTAATATACCGGTATTTAGAATATCCATGTGTATCCCATTAATAACGTTACCACTATATGCACCAAAACAATCACCAACATGATGATTGCAAAGGGCTTATGAAAAACATGCCAGTACGAGAACCACAATTGCATTCGTGTTAGTCGCTTCATCCGATATTGCGTAATTTGAATTTTCCTCAAAATCCGAAGGGCTTGATTTTTATGTTTTTTACTTATCTCGGATGAATAAATTTCACTCCTCAACCCTTTTAAATCTTCTAGTACTTGAAACCCGCCTGAAACATTATTAGCATTAAAATGATCTCGTTTATTTGGGGATATCAATAAACCTAAGTCGGTTAATGACTGGTCCAAATCGTTTTCAATTTCTGTTAAACTCAACGCCCTGCCGCTTAATGTTCTTGGAATTTGTATGTAAATAAAACGTCCGATCACACCACTTAATACGACCAGAACCATACTCCAAAAACCAATGGAAATAATCCCTCCGAATTTAAATGTGGTATGAAACAAAATCATTATCGGACCCACTGTACAAAGAAATATATGAATTTCAAGCAAATATTTCAATCGGATATACTTTTCATACCTAAGTGTCTTTTTTGCATGCAAATATCCAAATACACCAATAGAAATCAACAAAGTCCCTATAATTCCCAAGCCATGACCAAAAATACCCGATGCCTTAAAATACCCATGCATTGGATGGTAAAAACGTTTTTCTAGAGGAGTTCTGTAATAATCTAATCCGTAGTAACCTAGAAATAAAAACAAAGCGATAACTAAAGCAATCATCGCTAAACGAGAAAAAAATAGAAGTGAAAATCGCTGCTGTATAATCAACTTATATCAAAATTAATCATTAAACCCTAAAATGTCATGATTTTTTTACAAACACGCACCCTTGCAAAGTTGGCAATGGGCCGAAATATCTCCTAAAAGCTTCCTTTATGCAAAACCTACAAAGCATGGCATTTTACTATACTACCCGAAAGCAACAAAAGTTGCTAACTCTCGTCATCATTTTCTATAAATCCAGCTAAATCCCCTCCCTCTTCTAACAGAATATCCGCTTCAGGAATGGGCAATTCTTCTACTTTTTTCAATTTCGATAACATCATTTTCGTTCGCGTACCCACCAAAATTTCTAAGTCTTTGTTTGCCTCATTGATCTTCTTTTGTGCTTTCTCCAACACCCCTCCGAATTTGCTGAATTCTGTTTTTACCGCGCCCAAGACCTTCCAAACTTCAGAACTGCGCTTTTGTATCGCCAAGGTGCGGAATCCCATAGCAAAACTGTTTAAAATAGCCGCTAGTGTAGATGGGCCTGTAATAATTACTTGAAAATCACGCTGTAAATCGCTCACCATTTGGGGGTGGCGCACCACCTCGGCATACAAACCTTCCACGGGCAAAAACAAAATGGAAATATCCGTAGTATGCGGAGGATCTACATATTTATCATGTATGTCTTTAGCAAATTTCTTTATAGAATTCATCAAGGACTTGGTTGCAACTTCGATGGCCAGAACATCGCCAGCATCAAACGCTTCTTGCAAACGCAAATAATCTTCTTGGGGGAATTTTGCGTCAATAGGCAAGTACACCTGAGAGCCATCTGCGTCTTTACCCGGCAACTTTATAGCAAATTCAACTAAATCGTTGCTCCCTTTTTTGGTTTTCACATTCTGCTCGTATTGCTCTGGTGCCAATATCTGTTCTAATATATTTCCCAATTGATATTCTCCTAAAACCCCTCTGGTTTTTACATTGCTTAAAACTTTCTTTAAATCCCCTACTCCATTTGCCAAAGTTTGCATTTCGCCCAAACCCTTTTGCACCGCCTCTAAACGTTCACTTACCAATTTGAACGATTGACCCAAACGTTCCTCCAACGTTTTATGCAATTTTTCATCTACCGTTTCTCGCATCTTTTCCAATTTCAATTCGGTAGATTTCACGAGCTCATCTTGTTTATTTGCCATGGCATCAAACTTCTGTCCTTGTGCTTCTGTGAACACTTGAATATTCTTAGAAAAACTATCTTGAAACTCTTTCAGTGCAACTTTCAATTCCTCACGGTTTTCTTTAGAGGCTTTACTTAAATCTCCTTGAATTTTTTCCAAACGTTCCTGCAAACTCTTGGTCAATCGATCTAAAGCATCGGCATTCTCCTTTCTGTTAATAGCTAAAGAAGCATTTAGTTCCGCTCTGTTTTCTTGGAATTCTTTCGATAAGCCCTCACGAATTGCAGAAATCATTTTATCCGAGGAGATGGACTTTTTAATTGAAACTAAATAGTATAAGAAAACCAAAAACAGAATCATTCCGATCCCTAAATAAACATATTCACTCATTCCCAAAATTAGTATTTTCGAACCTGCTTAACAAGTTCAATTTGCATTATTTATGCATACTTTCAAGCGTATAAATGGGATGTTTTTGGCACTAAAAATTGACCACCGTCTAGCGTCCAAGATTGCCTTGACTATTGTTTTAATTATCTCCTATCCGTACCTTTGAATATGACTCAAAAAAAATCAATTTTGAGCATCCTATCTAAAACTACCCCCTAATATGAATTGTCCTAAATGCGGAAGCCCCTACACCTATGAAATGGACCCCTTAATGGTTTGTCCAGAATGTGCCTATGAATGGAATCCCAACGAAAGTCCTACCGAAACTTCTACCGATACCTTTATTGTGAAGGATGCCCATGGAAATATCCTTCAAAACGGAGATACGGTTGTGGTGATAAAGGATTTACCCGTTAAAGGCGCCTCAAAAAGCATTAAAGTGGGCACCAAGGTTACCGGAATCCGATTGGTCGATTCGGATCATAATATCGATTGTAAAGTACCCGGATTTGGCAGTATGGGCTTGAAGAGTGAATTTGTTAAAAAGGCCTAATCGCGGGCCCTTTTATAGTTTTCATGTCACAAAGCGCCCAATTTTAGGGCTTAATACAAAGGTTATCAACATAAAATCGTACCTTTGCAGATGATTTTAATTTAACAATATCATTTCGAAGGAAGCATTCTATGCTTTTAATCCGATTTTTACTTGCTAAGCTACGATCAAACTAAAATAATACCTACTAATCCCTCTATGGCTAAATCGCAAATTACATTCTCGAAAAAAGAAAAAGAAAAAAAGAAAATCCAAAAACGTCGCGAAAAAGAAGAAAAAATGGCGCAACGTAAACTCGACAATAATAAAGGCAAATCCCTTGAAGACATGATGGCCTACGTCGATGAAAACGGAAATATTTCGAGTACGCCTCCCGATTTAAGCAAGGTAGAAGAAATTAAAGCTGAAGACATATCCGTTAGCGGTTATCAGGTTCAACATAGTACGGTAAGTAATGTTCGCAGAGGTCGTTTTACCTATTACAATGATGAAAAAGGATATGGCTTTATTAACGATCAAAAATCACAGCAACGTGTGTTCGCACATGTAAACAATTTTACAGAAACCTTTAAAGAAGGTGACGATGTATATTACGAAATTGAATCAGGACCGAAAGGCGATTCTGCAATAAACGTAAGGCGCAACGCATAAATCCCCTTTTTACCCCAAAGAAAGAGGCCATCCCCAAAGGATGGCCTCTTTTTGTTACGGTTAGTATTTGCCTATAAATTGGCGCAACTTTAATTATCCCGCATAAAAGTTATCCCGCCTCATAGGGCTTTATTCATACAATTGATACGATTACCAGAAGGAATATGCAGAAAGATGTTTATTTATGCATAAATCCGCATTAATTCTATTTTCGTTTGTACGTAAAGGGACCCACACCTTCTGTTTCACCTGGATTAACGATGTAGATGCGGAGCTCTTCCGTTCCAAACATTTCATATAGATAGTCAATCTGGGATTTCGTTTGCCCATCATCAAATTCGGTAATAATTCTGTTTCCCTCCACCTTTAAAATCTTAAAAGTATGATCTTGAATTATCGTATCTTTAAATGAATAGGGACCTCCACACGTATCAGGTCGATTATTCGAGTAAGACGATGCAAAAATCTCTAGAAACCATTTCATACTTTCTTGATTAATATTCAAAGTATGCTCGTGAAAATCTTCCCCTCCTGAATCTAAGTATGGAGCATTTGCACTATCGCGACAATATAATTCCCAATTGTAGCTTTTATCAAAATCATCGATGTTATAGCAAACCCATTCTCCATTGAAATCATAGGTTGAATTTTGGGTATTATTCGTTGGATCCTTTTTACACTTTGCAAAAAAAACCAACACAATTGCAAATAAAAATATATTGAATAAAACGCGCAATTTAATATCCCTCATAGCGTAAAGATATTAAATTAATTAATAATCTAAAATACCCATTTTTAAATTGTCATTTACCGAGGCCTTCACGCAGCGCCAAATATTCATCGCTGGTTAAGGATGTGCGGCCATCAAGGTGTGCTTCCAACCGCGCCTTAACCTTTGACAAAGCCACTGTGCTTCCATATTTCCCTCGGAAAACTTTAGATTTTGAACCCGAGCCATAGGCTAAAAATAAGACAGATTTATTACTTAATTCATTTTCAGCATACGCAATCCCACTCAGTAGGGCCATAAAAATAGAAGCCGTATACAAATTTCCTACTCGCGAACTCACGCGATCCGTAGGCGCAATGCATCGCTGTACGAAGGATTTGTAGGCATCGCATTTTGCCAATATTTTGTACCATTGGGTCAGCTCCGAGCTATTGCTTTCAGGCATTTTACCAAAGGCTTCTTCTGTTTTATATTTGAGAAATGGATCTTGCTTGGCGATATAATTCCACCACAAGGAAACTGCCATGCGCCTTCCTTGATACGCATAAGGTAAATGAAACACCCATTGCTCAAATGAGATCAAATTGTTCAATACCTCTTTTTGAAGAAAATTCGCACTGGCATCGGCTACCCGTTTT